>CAZMFV010000030.1:0-1064 GCA_964565695.1 uncultured Lachnospiraceae bacterium | reverse complement strand
TTTTTTATAAAAGCCTTCATAGCTCAGTTGGTAGAGCAGAGGATTGAAAATCCTCGTGTCCGTGGTTCGATTCCGCGTGGAGGCACCAGACCCTATAGATTCCATTATGGGGTCTTTTTTTATTTAACCAAATTGATACATTTATTTCTTTGCAAAAACAAATTATTTTAAATATAATGTATATGGTAGTATTTTAAACTTTAATTATGGAAGAGAAATGAGTAAAAGAAAGAAAAGAAATGTAAAGAATAAAAAACAAACAGTTGTGAAAAACTTTTTTGGTTTCACACTTATGTTATTGCTATTGATTGTTTTATTAATTTTCTTATTTTCTAAATTTATTAATCAACAGACAGTTTTATCTCAACAGGAAAAAGATATAAAATACTATGCTCTTCAAAAAGAACAATTAGAAGAGGAAAAAAAGGAATTAGAAAATCAATTATCGAAAATAGATTCTAATGAATATATAGAAAGTGTTGCTAGAGAAAAACTTAATCTATACTATCCAAATGAAAAATTATATATTGATGCATCATCAAACTTTTAAGTATCTTTTATTAAGATACTTTTATTTTGCTTAAATCGCAAAAAAGTGCTATAATATAGTTATCGTAGTAATCGTTCTTACCCAAGAATATAAAAATAAATAAAAAAGAAAAAATAAAATATTAAATAAAAAGAAAGAGAAGAGGAATTATGAATATTAATATTACTCTAAAAGAATTAAAAGAAATTGCAAAAGAGCAAGGTATTAAAGGATATAGTAAATTATCTAAAGAACAACTTATAGCTGAAATTGCTAAATTAGAAATGGTTGATAAAAATGATGGAAATAATGCTGATAAAGTTGATGGTAATCAAAGTAATAAAGATTTAAATGAAAAAGATGAAAAGTATAATCTGAAAAAAGAGAATGAAGAAAATCTCATAGAAGTTTCAGGATATCTAGATATATTACCAGATGGCTATGGTTTCTTAAGAAAAGAAATGTTTATCTCATCAGATAATGACATATATATAGCACCACATTTTGTTAAGAAGTTTAATCTATATGCTGGTGA
>CAZMFV010000029.1:0-13184 GCA_964565695.1 uncultured Lachnospiraceae bacterium | reverse complement strand
GGTAATAAGACAACAGTTAAAGTAGTAAAAAATAAAGTAGCTCCACCATTTAAAGAAGCTATTTTTGATATTATGTATGGGAAAGGTATTTCAAAATCTAGTGCTATTTTAGATATGGCAATTGAATTTGATATCGTAGAAAAAGCAGGTTCTTGGTTTAGTTATAATGGTGAAAAATTAGGTCAAGGAAGAGAAAATATTAAAACTTTAATGGAAGGCGACGAAAAATTAATGTCAGAAATTGAAACTAAAGTTAGAGAAAAAATACAAGAAGAAAAAGAGAGTAAAAAAGACGATAAAAAAGATAGCAATAAAGCTGTAGAAAAAGATAAATAATGCTAGAAAAAAACGAAGAATTTGATAAATTGCGTTCTAAAGTTTTAAAATATTCATTATATAAAAAAAGAACTGAAAAAGAAGTGCGTGATAAATTTATTAATGAAAATCAAGAATATATGGATGCAATTATTAAATTTTTAATAGAAGATAAATATTTAGATGAAAATAAATATATTGAAGAATATATTTATGAATCAAGTTTATTAAGAACACAATCTGTAAAAGAGATTGAATACAAATTAATAGAAAAAGGTATTGATAGAAACAAGATAAGAGATTATATTTTAACAAATGAAGAAGAACTTTATTTGTATGAAATTACATCTGCTAAGAAGCTTTTAAAGAAAAGAGAAAAAGTAGAAGCTGAAAAAAATATTGCCTATTTATTAAATAAAGGCTATAGAATTGAAAATATCAGAACTGCTATTGAAGAGTTGGATGAAATATAATATTAAAATATGGAAAATTTAGAAGAAACAATGGAACCTGAAGTTAATAATATAAAAAGTAAATATAATTTAAAGATAGATAATTTTGAAGGACCTTTAGATTTATTAGTATTTCTTATAGACCAACAAAAAATTGACATAACTGAAATAAATATTAGTGAAATAGCAAATCAATATATGAACTATTTGTCTCAAATGCAAAAAATGGATTTAGAGATAGCTTCTTCTTTTTTAGTTATGGCTTCAGATTTAATGTATTTAAAATCTAAAAAATTACTACCACAATTAGAAGACGATGATCAACTTAGTGAAGAGGATTTAATATTAAGAATTTTAGAGTATAAAAAATATAAGAGTGTACAAGAAGAATTAAAAAACAAATATTTAATATATTCTAAAAGAATTACAAAAAACCCAGATAAAATGGCATTAAAGAACTTAACATTTGATAGAACATATAACAAAGAAGAACTTATTCAAGCATATAATTTTTCTTTAGAAAAAAAAGAATACTTATTTAATGTTAGAACTAAAGATATGGATGTAATAGGTGAAAAAGAAAGTGTAACTGTTTTTAGTAAAATTAAAGAGATATTTAAAGAATTAAAAGTAAGTAATAATTTTATTTTTAGTAAAATATTTTCTTTAGAAAAAAGATCTAAGAATGATGTAATTACAGCTTTTATTAGTATTTTAGAATTAGCTAGTAAAAATAGAGTTACATTAAAACAAGATATTATATATGGAGATATTTTAGTTGAAAAGAAAGATAAAGAGGAGATAGGATAAATGGATAAAAGAACAATAGCAATAATAATTGTAATTTTAGGAGCGTTATTTATATTTACAATGAAGGCAGATGAAATATTAACTATAGTACTTACTTTACCTGCGCTTATTTTGGCTATAACATTTCATGAATTTGCACATGCGAAAACTGCAGAATTATTAGGAGATCCTACTCCAAGAAGACAAGGAAGAATTACATTAAATCCTTTGAAACATGTTTCTTTAATGGGATTAGTTTCGTTATTCTTTTTAAGAATAGGTTGGGGTAATCCTGTTATGATAAATCCTAATAATTTTACTAAGATTAAAAATAAAAAGTTAGGAGAAGCAATAGTAGCATTAGCGGGTCCTTTAATGAATATAATATTAGCTTTTATTATAATTTTAGTTTATGGAATATTTTTAAAATATAATATTACTATAGGTGTAGGCAATTTTGCTATTATAATTCAAAATATTATATTGGCAATGATTTCTGTTAATTTAGGACTAGCTGTTTTCAATTTATTACCTTTTCCTCCATTAGATGGATTTTCTATTTTTGCATTAGTTTTACCAAAAAAAGTAACATATTGGATAGAAAGCAATCAAAATATCATTTCTATAATATTTTTAATACTTATATGGACAGGTCTATTATCAAGGATAACATTACCGTTTTTAACCTACCTTACAAATGCTATACTTAGATTTGTTGCTGTTTTAATCGGATAAAACAGAATAATAAGAAATGAAAGATAACAATAAAATATATATTAAAAACAATAAAATATCTTAAAAACAACAAAAATAATAAAGAGATATTTTTATATATCATTTTGTAACAGATGTTTGTATTTTCTAGAAAAACAATAATAATAAAGAAGTTTATTTATTGACAAAATCTTTTAATTCTGCTAATATATACAGATATAAGGGTCAGTAGCTCAGCTGGATAGAGCACATGCCTTCTAAGCCTGAGGTCGGGGGTTCGAATCCCTCCTGGCTCACCAAAAAGAGAAAAGCTTATAGCTTTTCTTTTTTAATAAAAATAAAAGTTGAAAAACTTAAATATAAATATAAATAGAAATTAAATTAGTATAGAGGAAGATATGAAAATAGGAATAGTAGGATTACCGAATGTAGGTAAATCAACTTTATTTAATTCATTAACACAAGCTAAAGCTGAAATGCAAAATTATCCATTTACAACAATAGAACCAAATGTTGGTATAGTAACAGTTCCAGATGAGAGATTAGAAATTTTATCTCAAATCACTAAAACTGAAAAAGTTATACCAGCAATTATTGAATTTGTTGATATTGCAGGTTTAGTTGAAGGAGCTTCAAAAGGAGAAGGTTTAGGAAATAAATTCCTATCACATATAAGAGATGTTAATGCAATTGTTCAAGTTGTTAGATGTTTTGAAAATACTAATATTGTACATGTTGATGGAAATGTTGATCCATTACGTGATATTGAAATCATTAATTTAGAACTTATTTATGCAGACATTATGACAATTGAAAAAAAGATTGAAAGAATTGAAAAATTATTAAAATCAGATAGATCACATATTAAAGAACATGAGTTTTTTGTTAAGGTTTTAGAAAATTTAAATAATGGAATACCTGCTAGAAATATGAATTTTAATGAAGATGAAGAAGAAATGATTTACGATTCTTTTTTATTGACTAATAAACCTTTGATTTATTTGTGTAATGTAGATGAAAATTCTTCAGATGGAAATGAATATACTAAGCAAGTTGAAGAACATGCTAAAAAAGAAAATACTG
The DNA here is from genome assembly GCA_964565695.1 of uncultured Lachnospiraceae bacterium. GTDB lineage: Bacteria > Bacillota > Clostridia > TANB77 > CAG-508 > CAZCCM01. Next base: position 9,831 of record CAZMFV010000029.1, on the reverse strand, counting down.
AAGCATTAGTTATATCTGTAAAAATAGAAGAAGAAATATCAAATCTAGAAACTAAAGAAGAAAGAGAAGAGATGTTAGAGGCACTTGGATTAAAAGAATCTGGATTAGACAAATTAATTAAAACAAGTTATTCTCTTTTGGGTCTTATGTCATTTATAACATCAGGAGAAAAAGAAACTAGAGCTTGGACTATTAAAAAGAATACAAAAGCACCTGAAGCTGCTGGTAGAATCCATACTGATATTGAAAGAGGCTTTATAAAAGCTGAAGTAATATCATATGAAGTTTTAAAAGAATTAGGTTCAATGCAAAAAGCTAGAGAAGAAGGCAAGGTAAGAATAGAAGGCAAGGACTATATAATGCAAGAAGGGGATGTTGTATTATTTAGATTTAATGTTTAAATAGTGAACAAACAAAATTAAAACAAAAATATAAAAAATAAAAGCAAATAAAAATAAAATAAATAAAAGCAAATAAAAATAAACACTTAAAGACTACGAAATATCGTAGTCTTTTTTATTGTAAAAATTAATTAATTCTTGCTTAAAATTATTAAAAGTAATATAATTTACTCAAATAACAGATTTGAAAGGCAAATAAAATGATAGTACTAATTACATTTCTTATTATATCTATAGCTATTTATACATACTTGCTTATATTAACTATAAAAGATAATAAAAGAAATAATATTGCAGTTTTAGTTTTAAGTGCTTTATTAATATTTGCCTATCTAATAAATTTTATTATAAAAGAAGAAAATACTTTTATAATAAGTTTTCTATTTACAATCTTTTCGGTTTTAATGCCAGTAACAACTATAATACTACATAATTTAGAATTAAATTTAAAAGAAGCATCAATACTTTTTTTAGTTGAGTTTTCTTTATTCTTTAATAATTCTAGATTTGCTAAATTTATTATTTCTAAATTTTTAGAGAATAAACCACATTCATATCCATTACATAAAAAACTTGGTGATATTTATTTAAATGAAGGTGGAGTAAGAAAAGCTTTGAATGAATATATTGTTGCTATAAACTTGAAACAAGATACATATCTATATTTAGAAGTAGCTAAAATCTTTTATGATTTGGATAATAAGGATGAAGCTAAAGAAGCTTTAAATTTCATACTTTCTAAAAAGCCAGACTTCTTAGAAGGGCATATCTTTTTAAGTAATATATATATAGAATTAGAACAATATAAGGAAGCTGCTAGAGTTCTTAATGATGCATTATTCTGCCATAAAGAAGATGTGGACTATTCAATCTACTATAAATTAGGTGAGATATATGCAAGAGTAAGTGATTTTAAATCATCTAAAGAAGCATTTGAAAAGGCATATGAATTAAAAGAGGATGAATTAATAGAACTATATATAGCACAATTAAATTTGATTGAAAATGAAGAAGAAAAGGCTATAAATATATTTAAAGAACTATTATATAATGACTTTTTAAAACCATATGTATTATATGAGCTTGCAAAAGTGGCTATTGGTAAAATGGAAAATGGAAAAGCTATTTCATATATAAATGAAGCTATAAGATTAGATGCTGACTTAGAAAAAAGAGCTTTTGAAGATTATGCATTTGTAAATATAAAGAGTGAATTTATTGTATCTGTACATTTTGATGAATCTGAAATAAAAGAAATCAAAGAAAAGTTAAATAAACAAAAAACAGATAAAAAGACATATGAAAATATATTAGAAAATTTAAAAAGTAATAAAGTAAAAAAGGCTAGTTTATTAGAAAAATTAAAGATAGTAGAGAAATCTGGAAATGAATTAACAAAAGAAGAAATAGAAATAATTGAACTATTCTCAGAAACATATTCAACCATATATCATATGGGTCAAGTGACATCTAAAGAAAAAACAAAACAAATAGTTGATAGAATATTCAAACAAAAATTAGACCAAATTGAGATGGAAAAAATAATAATTGAAGAACAAGCTGAAAATAGAATAAATGAAATGAATGAAACCAGTGAAGAGGAAGTGGAATGAAATTAGAAGAAATATTAGATGTTAAAGAAGTAAAAGAATATGTATTAGAAGTAAGTGGAGATATTAGTAATATTGATATAGAAAATATTAGAAATGATTCTAGACAGGTAGAAGAAGGTAGTCTTTTTGTTGCAGTTAAAGGTGTAAATAATGATGGGATTAACTATGTTAATCAAGCAAGAGAAAAAGGAGCTGTAGCAATTGTAGTAGAAGAGTTTATTAATATAAATAACTATACATATCTAGAACTTCCAATTATTAAAGTAAGAGATGTAAGAAAGTTTGTAGCATATTTTTCAAAGGTGCTATATAAAGATCCTACTAATAGAGTTCCTGTAATTGCAGTAACTGGTTCTAAAGGTAAAACTACAACATGTTTTGTATTAAGAGAGATACTATTAGAAAAAGGATATAATGTTGGTACAATTGGTACTGTTGGAGTATATATAAATAGGGATAAAGTTCTTGAATTAGACAATACTACAGGAGAAAGTTTCCAAACAAATGAAATCATATACAATATGGTAAAAAATGGAATAAATATTATTATATTAGAAGTATCTTCACAATCTGTTGTTGCAGATAGAGTAGAGGGAATGCACTTTGAATACACATGTTTCACTAATTTTTCAGAAGATCATATAAGTGTTACAGAACATCCTAGTATGGAAGAGTATTATAATGCTAAAATCCAAATCATAGAAAAATCACCTGTTGTTATATTAAATATGGATGATGAAGAAGTTAGAAAAGCTAATGATATTTTAAAAGATAAAAAGATTGTAAAATATGGATATAGTGATGAAAATGACATTATTATAAATAAAGACTCTATAGATTACACTAACAAGGGAACTAAATTTACTTTAAAATATAATAGTCAAGAAAGACAGTTCTCAACATCAATGTTAGGTGACATAGCTGTATATAATATTACTTGTGCAATTGCCATTGCTAAAGAATTTCATATTGAAGATGAAATTATTAATAAAGCTATACAAAAAATATATATTGAAGGTAGATTTAATTTCATACCTAACGATTTAGGCATAGATATAGTTATAGACTATGCACACACTGAAGAAAGCTTAAAACAAGCATTACTTACATTTAGAGGTATTACTAAAGGCAAGATTATAGCATTATGGGGACTATCTGGACAAAGAGATAAGGGTAAAAGGCCTAAAATGGGGAAGGTTTCTGCTGAATTAGCTGATATAACAATAGTTACAACTGAAGACCCTAGAGATGAGGAACCAGAAGATATTGCACAAGACATTGTTCAAGGGATTAAAGAAGTAAATGGTGAATATTTAATAATACATGATAGAAGACTAGCTATATTTAAAGCTCTTGAGATAGCGAAACCAGGTGATACTGTTGCTCTTTTGGGTAAAGGGCAAGAAAGAAGCCAAATATTTAAAGGTGAAGAAATCTACTTAAATGAAAAAGAAATAGTAGAAGAATATCTATCTAAAAATAAAAGTGAATAAATATAAATATACTATTAATATTTAATTATCATAAATGTACAAAAAACATTTTATTTAGTATACAATTAAATTAAATAAAATAAGAGACTAGATAAATATAAAATTTGGAGAATATTATGGACGAAACCAACAAATTAAGTAAAAAAGAGATAACACATATCTTAGCATTTGTTTCAGGGGTTTTAAGTATTGTATTTACACCTATATGGTATGTAGGAGTTATACATGGTGTAATTGCTGTTATATATGGTGTTAGATCGGGATTACGTAAAAAGTATAAATTAGGAAAAGCAGGATTTATATTAGGAATAATAGGGCTTTCACTTAGTGGGATTGTATTAATAGTAAAATTAATACAATTATTTTTATATTTAGATTATTATTATTAAAGGATTGAAAAATGAAAAAAGATTTTTTTAAGTTTAAAAAAGAAGATTTAAAATTTAAGAAGGAAAATTTAAAAAAGATTGTAATTTTAACTTTATTATTAGCTGCTATTCTTTTTATTATAGCTATGCCTATAAAGAAATTTATAAATAGAACACAAGAAGGAAAATTATATAGTGTCAGAAATTACTCGCATTTAACTAGAATTCTTAAAACTAAAGATAGATATGATGATGACTTCTTACCAGAATTAATTTATGGTATTTTTGGATTCGTACCACCATATATTCCATATACTTATAAATCAATGGGAACAGGTATCTATGAAGATATAGCTATACCTCAAACCAATTCTGCTACATCAGTACCAAGACCTTCTTCGATAGGTTTAGAAGGCCCAAGTTCTACTATAGATAGAGGAAGTAGTAGTAGTGATTATTCAAAGACAAATGTTCAGATCGAAAATATAGATGAAGCAGATATTATTAAAACAGATGGAAAATATGTTTATTCGATATCTGAAGACTATATTGTTATAAGTGATGTTTTAGACAAAGAAAATCCTAAAGTTCTACATAAATTAAAATCACCTTCTTCTACATATCCAGTAGATTTATTAATAAATGAAAATAAATTAGTAGTATTTTCTACTGACATTGCTCGTGGAAGTTATAATAGTAGCATGAGTATTATTCAAGTATTTGATTTATCTGATATAAATTTCCCTAGAAAAATAAAAACTTTAGAATTAAATGCTGAATACAATACTTCTAGAATGATAGATAATAATATATATATATTCTCTAAAAAAAGATTGCTAAATGAAAACCAGATGGCTTTATTTAACGAATACAAAGAAGATTATGTAACTAAAACTATTAATTATGATAATGTAAAATATGTAAAATCTAATCTAACAGATGTTGCAACAACATTTATATCTTTAAATCTAGATGATGTAACTTCAGATGTGAACATCTCTTCATACTTAGTAGATTTAGATACAGCATATATTTCTTTTGATAGTATTTATCTTTTAAATGATGATTATGGTTATTCTACAGATGATTCATATTTCCAAAGAATAAAAGGAGTATTTGGACTTAAAGGATTACTTACTGATCTTATTGATAATTTTTTAGATGACTATATGGATTTTTCTTTTAATGATGGAAGATATACAGGAATTACTAAATATTCATTTGCTAAAGACAAAGAAAATATTAAATTTGAAAACCAAGCTAAAGTTAAAGGTAGAATATTAAATCAATATTCTTTGGATGAAAAAGATGGTAATTTAAGAATTGCATTAAAAGATAATGAAGGAACAAGAATTAAAGTTTTAAATGATAAATTAAAAGAGATAGGTGATACTGGAGCAGTAGCTGCAGGAGAAGATAATAAATCTGTTAGATTTGATGGTGATAGAGCTTATTTTGTAACATATAAAGTTGTTGATCCTTTATTTGTTATAGATTTATCAATAGCAGATAAACCTAGGATTGTAGGAGAATTAGAAATCCCAGGCTTTTCAAATTACCTACATCCATATGATGAAAATCATATTATAGGAATAGGAATGGCAACAAGTGAACAAGTTGTTAGAGATGTTTTTGGTAGACCTATTAGAGAAAATATAACATTTAATGGAATGAAAATGACAATGTTTGATATATCAGACTTAAAAAACCCAAGAGAAAAAGATGTAATATATTTTGGTGATAGAAGTACTGATTCTCCAATTAATAAGAATGCAAAAGCATTATTATACTCAAAAGAAAAGAATTTAATTGCAATACCAGTAAATAATATGAGTGGTATTCCATCTATATTCCATGATAGAAATATAGATGATCTATATTTAGAAAGAATAAATAGCAAAGAAATTATTATAAATGAAGCAGTAAAAGAAGGATATATTGTATTTGAACTTACAGTTGATGGTTTCAAGTATAAAGGAATAGTGACACATGAAGAGTTTTCTTCAACTAACTCAGGAAATTCAAATAATTCGAGTAATATTAGAAATCCTTTAAGAGGATTATATATAGATGACTTTTTAATCACAGTATCTAATAGATTATTAAAAATAAATAAATTAGATACTTTAGATTTTGTTTCTAATGTTGATATTTTTAGAAAAGAATTAAGAGAAGAAGAAGTAGGAAATACTTTTATACCAGTTAAGAAAACTAAAGTAGAGGAAAAACAAGATCTAAATAATAATTATAGTGAAATAGATAATGATCTTGATAATGAGGAACTTGAAGAAGAGCTATCAGAAGAAGAAAGAAGAGTTCTAAATACAGTTATGCCAGAGTCTATATAAGGATAGATGGAGGAATTATGGATAAATATAATATGAACAATGAAATTGAAAATAAAACAAAAAGAAAAAATAATGGCGTAGATGCCTTTTTGTTAAGTATTATTTCTATACTAGGTATTCTTTTTTGGTATATATGTTTGCCTGCATCTATATACAGTATTGTAAGAAGTGTAAAATCAGTTAAAAAGACTGGTAGCAGATTAGCAAAAGCTGCTTTTATATTAGCAATAATAGGATTAACAATACATTTTATACTATATACACAATATTTATTAGTGATGCTTGTTGATTATTAAATAAAAAACATTAAATCATTTGACATAATATAAGTTTACATGCTATAATATCATTTGTAATGTCGTTTTGGAGAGTTATATATGTTAATATAGCATCTATATAAGAGAAAAATTTAAAAGGTAAATTGAATTTGCCTTTTCTTTGTTGTTACATTACATGGTTTGGGAAGAGGAATTAGTAAAAGTGGCACTATTTAAAAATATATTTTTTAGGCAGAGAATGTATTTTTAAATAACAACCTTTTAGACTAAGAGGGACTTCTAAAAACTAGATGCCTAAATCTTTTTTAGGAGGAAGAATTGAATATTAAAAATATGGAAGAATTAAGAAAGAAGGCTATATCTAAACTTAACCTTATTCCAACAGAACATGAAGGTGGTACGAGATATAGTTTTTGTAAAGTTAATGACTTTATAGAAATTCCGGATCTTTTAAAAGTTCAAAAAGATTCATACCAATGGTTCTACGAGAAAGGTCTTGGTGAAGTGTTAAAAGACATATCACCTATTACGAATTATTCGGGATCTTTAATGTTAGAATTTTTCAAACATCATTTCGAAGATGATACAAAATACGATATCCAAGAAACAAAAGCTAGAAATGCTACATATTCTAAAAGACTAATTGTAGGTGTACGTTTAATTGATCAAGAAACTGGTGAAATTAAAGAACAAGATATTTTCTTTGGTGATTTCCCTGTTATGACTGAAAACGGTACATTTATTATTAATGGTGCTGAAAGAGTAGTAGTATCTCAATTAGTAAGATCTCCAGGAACTTACTTTGTTCAAGATGCGGCACCTTATAGATATAGAGGTAAACAAATATATACTTCTACTATAATGCCAATTCGTGGTGCTTGGATAGAATTAGAAACAGATGTTTTTGATATAGTTCATGCTAGAATTGATAGAACTAGAAAAATACCTGTTACTACATTAATCAGAGCATTAGGAATTGAAGATGACAATCAAATACTTCAAATGTTTGGTGATAATGAAAAGATTATTGCTACATTAGCAAAAGATCCTATCAAAACTGAACCCGAAGCTTTAATTGAAATCTATAAAAAACTAAGACCAGGTGAATTACCTACATATGATGCTGCTAAAACATTATTTAATCAATTACTATTTAATGATAGAAGATATGATCTTTCTAAAGTTGGAAGACATAAATTCAATCAAAAATTAGCACTTGCAAGTAGAATTTCAAGAAGAGTTGCTCTTGAAAACATAGTAAATCCTGATACTGGTGAAATACTAGTTAAAAAAGGTGATAAAATTTCTTATGATAATGCTGTTGAAATACAAAATGCTGGAATTCAATCAGTTCAAGTTAAAGGTGATGATGGAAAACCAGTAACAGTTATTGGTAATGGAACAGTATATTTAAATGCTTTTGTAGATCAAGACATTATAGACAAAGTAGATTTAACAGAACTAGTAAATTACTCAGTTTTAAAAGAAATAATTGACAATACGAAGAAAAAAGACTTAGAAAAAGCATTAATAGAAAATAGAGATAAATTAATGCCTCTTCATGTACAAGCTGAAGATATTTATGCTTCTATCTCATACATAATTTCATTAGATAATGGTGTAGGTAGAACAGACAATATTGATCACTTAGGAAACAGAAGAGTTAGATCAGTTGGTGAATTATTACAAAATCAATTTAGAATTGGTTTAGTTAGATTAGAAAGAGTTGTAAGAGAAAGAATGACTATTCAAGATTTAGACTCAATTACACCACAAACACTTATAAATACAAAACCAATTACATCAGCATTAAGAGAATTCTTTGGTTCATCACAATTATCACAATTTATGGATCAAACAAATCCGCTATCAGAATTAGCACATAAAAGAAGAATATCAGCATTAGGACCTGGTGGTCTTTCGAGAGAAAGAGCTGGATTTGATGTTAGAGACGTTCACTATACTCATTATGGAAGATTATGTCCTGTTGAGTCTCCTGAAGGTCCAAACATTGGATTAATTTCAGCGCTTTCAGTATTTGCTAGAATAAATGAATATGGTTTTATTGAAACACCATATAGAAAAATAGAACAAAAAACAAGCAAGGTATCTGATGAAATAACATATATGTCAGCAGATATTGAAGATGAATTCATTATTGCACAAGCTACTGAGCCAGTAAAAAATGGTAAACTTGTAAATGAAATGATTAGAGTTAGAAATTTAGATCAAGTTAGAGAAGTAGAAAGAAATGAAGTTGAATACTTAGACATATCACCAAAACAATTAGTTGGTGTTGGTGCATCACTAATACCTTTCTTAGAAAATGATGATGGAAACAGAGCTCTTATGGGTGCGAACATGCAGAGACAAGCAGTTCCACTTGTTAGACCGGATTCTCCAATGGTAGGAACTGGTGTAGAATACAAAGTAGCTAAAGATTCTGGTTCTGTTGTAATAGCAGAAGAAGATGGAGAAGTTACGAAAGTTACTGGAGACTTTATAGAAGTTAAAGGTAAGAGTGGTAAAATCAAATATGATCTTCTAAACTTTAAAAGAACAAACGGTGCTACATCTATTAATCAAAAACCTATTGTAAAAGAAGGACAAAAAATTAAAAAAGGTGATTCATTATCAGATGGACCAGCAATACAAGGATCAGAACTTGCAATTGGACAAAATGTATTAGTAGCATTCTCAACTTTTGAAGGATACAACTATGAAGATGCTATATTAATATCAGAAAGATTAGTACAAGACGATGTTTACACATCTATACATATTGATGAATATGAAGCGGAAGCTAGAGAAACTAAATTAGGACCAGAAGAAATAACTAATGAAGTTCCTAATGTTGGTTCAGAAGCATTAAAAGACTTAGATGAAGACGGAATTATTAGAATTGGAGCAGAAGTTAAACCTGGAGACATCTTAGTTGGTAAAATTACACCTAAGGGTGAAACAGAACTTACTGCTGAAGAAAGATTATTAAGAGCAATCTTTGGTGAAAAATCTAGAGAAGTTAGAGATACATCTTTAAGAGTACCACATGGTGAAGTAGGAACAGTTGTTGATATCAAAGTATTTGATAAATCAAACTCTGAAGAATTAAAACCAGGTGTAAATAAAGTTGTTAGAATATATGTAGCTCAAAAAAGAAAAATTGCTATTGGTGACAAAATGTCAGGTAGACATGGTAACAAGGGTGTTATTGCTAAAATATTACCACAAGAAGATATGCCATATTTACCAGATGGTACACCAGTTGATGTAATGTTAAATCCACTTGGAGTTCCATCACGTATGAATATTGGGCAAGTTCTTGAATTA
>CAZMFV010000028.1:0-13442 GCA_964565695.1 uncultured Lachnospiraceae bacterium | reverse complement strand
AGCAATTCCATTTTCAGCAATGTCATGCATTTCCTTTGTTCTTATTTGAATCTCAAAGGGTGGTGCATTCTTTCCTATTAGAGTAGTATGTATAGATTGATACATATTCTCTTTAGGAACAGCAATATAGTCTTTAAATCTTCCTGGCATTGGTTTATATGCTTCATGTATAACACCTAAAACTGTATAACATTCAGCAACAGTATTTACTATAATTCTTAAAGCGAAAATATCAAAGATTTGATTTAATGTTAGACCATCTCTTTGCATTTTTTTATATATACTATATAGATGTTTTGATCTTCCTGAAGTATTTCCTCTTATTCCAACTTTTCTAATTCTAGATTCTAAATCTTGTTTTATTTCGTTTAAATATAGTTCTCTTTCATCTTTCTTTTTATCTAGTCCAACTGCAATTGCATAATATTGATCTGGTAGTACATATTTGAATGAAAGGTCTTCTAATTCGCCTTTAATTTTAGCCATTCCAAGTCTATTGGCAATTGGAGCATAAATATCTAATGTTTCTTTAGCTTTTCTAACTTGTGTTCTTCTTGTCTTATAATTAAGTGTTCTCATATTATGAAGTCTATCAGCTAATTTAATTAATATAACTCTAATATCTTTTGCCATAGCAATAAACATTCTTCTATAGTTTTCTATTTCATTTTCTTCTTTAGTTGTATATTCTAATCCTTTTAATTTAGTAACACCATCAACCATTTCTGCAACAGAAGTACCAAATTCTTTTTCTAATTCTTCAAAACTAACATCAGTATCTTCTAAAACATCATGAAGTAATCCAGCAATTATAGTGTCATCATCTAATTTCATGTCAGCTAGAACTTGAGAAACATAAACAGGATGCATAATATATGGTTCACCAGTTGCTCTTTTTTGATCATCATGAGCAATTGCTGCTAATTCAAAAGCATTTTGAATTTTCTTACCATCAGCTCTTTTATAGTTTTCTCTAACAGTCTTTATTATTCTATTAACATCATTCTGATATTGCTTTATTGCCTTTTCAGAATCCTTAGTTGTTTTTCTCATACTAAAAACTTATCCTTTATGTTTATATTTTATTTTTCAATAAATTATATTCTTTAATATATACTTGAATACTAGATCTATTCATATATACATTTTCTTCTAATTTTCCTATTATGAATACATGATCACCTGTAAACAGCTTTGTTTTTAAGTTTTCTTGCTTATGTGCTAATCCAAAACCTATTCCAACAAAATTTAAATTATTTTGTCTTAAGCCAAGCTTCAACATATTTCCATATACATTAACAGAAGTTACTTCAACTCTTTTAAATAGAAAGTCTGGTTTTAGATTTTTCTCTCCAAATGGTGCTAATTCATCAATGTTTTTTAATATATCATAATTAATATTTTCAAAACCAAGCTCAAAATCATATTCTTCAATAATACTAAAGTCTTTGCTTTCTATTTCTTTTTCTAATATATTTTTTAATTCATCTAATTTATCTGCTTTTAAAGTAATACCTGCAGCTTTTTCATGTCCACCAAATTCTTCTATAATATCTGAAGCATTTGTTAATAATTCATATATATTTATTTCAGGTGTTGTTCTTCCTGAACCTTGCGCCAATTCTCCTTCAATTGAAAAAACAATTGTAGGCCTTCTAAATAGATCTACTAATTTAGCTGCAACAATTCCTGTAACACCTGAATGCCAGTTTTCATCACCAATTATTATGATTGGATTTTTCTCTAAGCCTTTTTCTTTAATTTTTAAAACTGCTTCTTCATATATGTCATCACTTAAATTTCTTCTCTCATTATTTATCTCTTCTAATTCCATATAATATCTGCTTGCATCTTCATAAGTTTCAGATAATAGGAATTTCATTGCAACATCTTCTCTACCTAATCTTCCACTTGCATTAATTCTAGGTGCAATATTAAAAGATATTGTTGTTTCATTAAAAGAATCCTTGTTTTCATTATATAGAAATTTTATAACTGGATTTTCTGAATCTTTAAATCTTTCTAATCCATATTTAGTTATAATCCTATTTTCAGATAATAATGGAACAATGTCAGCAATAGTCCCCATTGCAACAAAGTCTATAAATTTACAATATGATTCAGTAGGTAGATTAAGTTTTTCTGATAATGCAATAATTAATTTAAATACAACTCCAACACCTGCTAATTCTTGAAATTTTACCTTATCACTCTTTATTTTGGGATCAACTACAGCAATTGCATTTGGTAATTTCTCTTGTGGCTCATGATGATCTGTTATAATTACATCAATACCATTTTTATTTGCATAATCAACTTCTTCAACTGAACTTATTCCACAATCAACAGTAATTATTAAATCAATTTTTTCTTCCTTTTTATATTTCTTAATTATAGAGTCAATTGCATCAATATTAAATCCATATCCTTCATCAATTTTATTTGGGATATAATATTTAGGATTTAAATCTCTTTCTTTTAAATATTTAAAAAGAACAGTTGTTGATGTCATTCCATCAGCATCATAATCTCCATAAATTAAAACATTCTCTTTTTTCTCAATTGCTGAAATAATTCTTTCAACAGCCTTTTCCATATCAGGTAGGTCAAAAGGAGAATGCAAGTCTTCAATTTTAGGATTTAAAAACTGCTCTATATCTTCTTTTTTATCTATTCTATTTGAAACTAATGTAGATATTAATTTATTCTTTTTATACTTTTCTTCAACAATATTAAATATCTCTTCGTTTAAATCTTTTTTTCTCCATATTGTTTTCATTTTTCCTCTTTTCTAATAGTTATTATATCTTTTAAAGCCTATAATATCAAGAGTAAAAATGTTACACAAATTTAACATTTAACTTTTGTTTTTGCCTTTATTTTTCTTTTTATATTTTGTATAATCAACATAAGTATAAATGGCATTTTGCTATTTCTGCTGCAAGGAGTATGAAATGAAAATTAACAATTATATTACACTAGACACAGAAAATGTATATAATAACAAAGAATTTAGACTTTATTATACTGGTTATCTAGCTCAAATCGCTGATGATAATCCTGTGTTTATCCAATATGGTGATCAAGATTGGAAAAATATTAGAAATGTTAAAATGAAAAAAGATAAAGACAATAGATTATATGCAAATATAAAATTAAATAATTTTGATACTATGAATTTTTGTTTTAATTATGACAATATTTGGGATAATAATTTTAGTAATGACTACTCTTTCCAATTAGCAGAAGTTAATTTAGAAAATTATCAAAGCAATGAAAATGAATTAGAAGAAGTTTTGTCTGATGAGTTTTTAGTTAAATACAATTTAAATACAAAGAATGCAGTAAACATTCCATATGTTACTGCAGAATCAGCTATATATGAAAATGCATCTAATGCATCTCTTTCTGAAGTTGAATTAGAAAATATTAAAGAAGCTTTAGATAAGCTATTCCCTAAAGAAGAAACTGAAAAGATAGCGGTAAATAATATTGAAGCAAGCTTTGCTAAATCTTTTGCAGCTAATGACTTTATTGCAATTGAAGTTGAAAGTGATGAATTAGAAGTATTTACTCCAGCTATGCCATATAGACAATTATTTATAGAAAAAATACAATCACAAGAAAGTGAGTATATAACAAATATAGTATTAGAAGATAGTAAAATAGTATTAAGATCTAATATACAATATGCAGATATCTTAAGAGAAAAAGCTAGAAGAAATGAATTACAACAAATCTTAAGTCTTGGTTCTGAGGAAGAAGCTCAGTTCTTAGTTGTATCACCATATAGCAAAATAGATATATACGATGATTCAGTATTAGGTAAAATTAAAAGATATGCAGCATATGCTACACAATCTATCAAAAAAGTATATTTCTATTTAAAAGAAAGCCTAAGCATGGAAGATATTTAAGAAAGATATATATGAATAAAGATAAAAATATAGATTTCAAGTAATGTAGAATAAATTAAATTTAAAAACACATTAATTTAAAATAATAAAAACATACCATATGGTATGTTTTTTGGTGCGGATGAAGGGACTTGAACCCCCACATCGTTAGATACTAGATTCTAAGTCTAGCGCGTCTACCAGTTCCGCCACATCCGCTTATATTGATAATTATACTTATATCTATCACTTTTGTCAATATTAATTTATCTTAAATACTTATATATTACTATTATATCAATTATAATTCTATTCTCATTAATTTAAAATCTAGGTAATCTCCTGAAATTAAATGATATTCAATACCATTTCTTATTCCTTGAATAGCAGTCTTATGTGATTCACCATGTAAATGTCCATAATAGCATTTTGATACATCATATTCTTCTAATACATTAGTAAATTTATACTCTTCTTTCTCGCCAATAAAAAATGGTGGATGATGTAGTACTGCTATTTTTGGTTTATCTGTTTTAGTTGATTTTATAGAATTTTTAAGTCTTCCTATTTCTCTTAAAACATTTTTTTCAAATCCAGTTATTTCTTGATCTGACCAGCCCTTTGTTCCTACAATTTCAAAATCTTCAAATTCATATGAATTATTATATAGGAAAGAGATATTTTTAAAATTATTTTCTTCTAAATAATTAGTCATTTTAGTTACAGTAGACCACCAATAGTCGTGATTACCTTTTAAGATAATTTTTTTACCAGGTAATTCATTTATAAATTGAAAGTCTTTATATGCTTGTTCTAAATTTGATGCCCAAGAAAAATCACCTGCAATAATTACAGTATCATCTTCTTTAACCTGTTCTTTCCAATTTTCAGAAAGTTTTTCAGTATGTCTATCCCATTTATATCCAAATATATCCATAGGTTTGTCTACACCAAATGATAGATGTAGGTCTCCTATCACATAAACCATTTAAATCTCTCCTATTTTTAAATTAGGTACTGCATTCATGTCTAAGTTTTCAACTATTTTTTCTTGTAAATTATAATAACCTTGTAATGCTACCATGGCAGCATTGTCTGTGCAAAGTTCCATTGGTGGGAAATATACTTTAATCCCATTTTTTTCTAATTGTTTAAAATATTCTCTAATATGTGAATTAGCTGAAACTCCACCAGCAACAACTACTTCCTTGTATCCAGTTTGTGCTAATGCCTTTAATGTCTTATCATATAAGATTTTTTTAGCAGCATTTTGAAAAGATGTAGCTACATCTTTCACATTAATATTAGGATCTTTATGATGTAGATTAATTATTGATGTCTTTATACCACTAAAACTAAAATCAAGATCAGGAACATCAGGATATGGTATTGGTATTACATCATTTCCTTCATATGCTAATTTATCAATAATTGGTCCACCTGGATATCCTAATCCAAGTACTCTAGCAGTTTTATCAAATGCTTCACCAACAGCATCATCTCTTGTTTGTCCTAAAATCTTCATATTAGTATATGTCTGTACATCAACCAAATGAGTGTGTCCACCAGAAATTACCAAAGATAAGAATGGTGGTTTAAGCTCTTTAAACACAGAGTAATTAGCAGCAATATGCCCTGATAAATGATTAACAGGTATTATGGGAATATTTAATGCATATGCAAATGCTTTTGCAAAAGATATTCCAACCAATAATGCTCCAACAAGCCCTGGTCCCTTTGTAACTGCAACACCATCTAAGTCTTCTTTAGTTATTCCAGCTTCATTTATAGCTTTTTCAACTACAAATGAAATATTTTCAACATGCATTCTAGATGCTATTTCCGGAACAACACCACCGAATCTTTGATGCGTCTCTAATTGCGTATTGACAATATTAGACAAAACCTCTGTACCATTTTTTATAATGGCAGCAGAAGTTTCATCACAACTTGTTTCAATTCCTAATATATATGTATCATCCATATTATTCATTTACTCTTCTTAGTTAAATCCAGCTAAGATATCATCTTTAGATCTTAATCCAATTAAAGTATTAACAGGTGCACCATTATTCATTAATACTAATGTTGGTATACTTGTTACCATAAATTGCATTGAAAGCTCAGGATTTTTATCTACATCAATCTTATATACTGTAATATCTTCATTTTCTTCAGCAATTTCTTCTAATATTGGTGAAACCATTCTACAAGGTGCACACCAGTCAGCATAAAAATCAATTATAGCCTTACCTTTGTTTTCTAAGATTATTTCTTCATATTCTTCTTTTCCATTTATTATCATTACCATAAAACACCTCCATTGTTTTAATTTATATTTAAAATTAATTTATATTAATTCTATTTTTATTTTAGTCTTTTTATATTTTACATAGATTCTTTATTATATTCAATTCCATATAGATCCAAATGTTTATATATGTATTCAATAAATTGCTCCTTAGGTAGAGCACCATTTATTCTAAAAACTTCTTTCCCTTCATTATACATTATAAATAAAGGAATGCTGTTTTCACCAGTAGCTTCAAAAAGTTCAGGATCTAATGTTGTATCAATTTTATAAATATCAAAATCATCTATCTCTTCTGTCATTTCATTTAATATTGGTGCCATCATTCTACATGGTCCACACCAATTAGCATAGTAATCTACAAGTACAGGTTTATCTGCATTTTTAATTGTTTCTTCAAATGTTTCACTTGTTAATCTAGTAACAAATGTTTCATCATCTGCAAGATCTATTTCTCCACTTTCTTTATTTAAAGCATTATTATCTGAGAATATTGCAAGCACAATTAAAGTTACTGTAAATGCTATTGCTAATCCAATTAGGATTACTTTTTTTATTAATACTTTTTTATTTTCTTCCATCTTACCTCCTAAAATATACCGAATATCTTTAATATACCAAGAATTATAATCAAAACTCCTGATATCTTATTTATAATATCATAATGTTTTTTTATAAAATTAAATGTCGATTGTAGTTGAGCTAAAAACACAGCTGATAGGAAGAATGGAATTCCAATACCAAGTGCATAAAGTAATAATAATATTACTCCATTCAATATTGTTCCACTATCTGCAGCTCTTATCATTGCTGATGCTAAGAAAGGTCCTACACAAGGAGTCCATCCAGCAGCAAATAATAAACCAAATACAAATGATGTTATAGTATTAAAAGATTTAACTTCTTTTTTAATTTTCTTTTCCTTATTTAAAAAGCCTATTTTTAATACACCAAGGAAGTTTAATCCTAGAATAAGAAGTATTACTCCAAATCCAATATTAATATATGTCTTGTATTTAACTAATACTCCACCAATAGCTGAACTAAATACTCCTAGCAACATAAAGACTATTGTAAATCCAAGAATAAAGAATAAAGAATTTAGATAAAGCCTCTTATTAGAAGTTTTCTCTTCTTTTATATCTTCATCAGTTATTTTGTCTTTATTAAGATTAACATCTTCATCTGTTTCATCTGTTTTTGTTGTCTCTTTAGTTTTACTTGCATCACCTATTAGATAAGTAATATATATTGGCACCATTGGTAAAACACATGGTGATATGAAGGAAAGAAATCCTTCTAAAAAAGTCATTAAATAATCCATAAATCTCCTTTAATTTAAAACAATACTATTATTTTAAACTTATTTCTTATGTACCTTGTATCTTCTATTATAATTAAATTCTATTTTTCTATATTTCTAAATATTTTTAATTAGTAGTTTACAGCTCTTAATTCAAAATAAGCTTGTGCATGATCACATACTGGGCATTCTTCTGGAGCTCTTTTACCAATATGAATATGTCCACAATTTCTACATTTCCAGATTTCTTCACCATCTCTACTAAATACAATACCATCTTCAATGTTTTCTAATAATTTAAGATATCTTTTTTCATGTTCTTTTTCAACATCACCAACACCTTCAAATTTGTCTGCTATTTCATCAAAACCTTCTTCTCTAGCTTCTCTAGCAAAAGTTGCATACATGTCTGTCCATTCATAGTTTTCGCCATCTGCTGCATCTTGTAAGTTTACAGTTGTTGTTGGTACTTCTGAATTATGTAAGTATTTAAACCAAAGTTCAGCATGTTCTTTTTCATTATCTGCAGTTTCAGTAAAAATTGCTGAGATTTGCTCAAATCCTTCTTTTTTAGCTTTACTTGCATAATATTTGTACTTCATATGTGCTTCTGATTCACCTGCAAAAGCTACTTTTAAGTTTTCTTCAGTCTTTGTTCCTTTTAAATCAAATTTAGTCATTTTTTCCTCCTATTTAATTCTAAATTCCTATCTTTAAAGATATCATAAAGTTTTTTTCTTTACAATAGCAAAATTTATTAGAGATAAATAAAGGACATAGATAAAGCATCTATCTCCTTCTTTATTTCTTATTATATCTTAATTCTTTTTCAAAAAAATATTATATTTTAATCTATTAATATCCTAATTCTTTTAATAGTGTTTTAATATCTTCTTTAAATTCTGCATCTGTTTCAATAAATACAAAAGTATTTTCTACTCTTACAATTGATTTATATATATTATTAGTACTTAAAGAATATTTGTTAAAGTTTTTACCATTAACTGTACTTTCACTTGAAGATCTTCCTTTTGATGATTCAATAATAACTTTATTTTGATTAAACATATCAATAGTATATTCAAGGTCATTAAATTCATAATATTCTAATCTATATTTAACATCTGGATCTATTGCAATGTATACAGCTTTAGCAAGGTTGCTTTCACCAAATTCTTCCATTGCATCAATAGTTTCAAATCCTTTTTCTTCCATTAGAATATTAAATTTATCACCACTAATTGGTTCTAATTCCTTATTAGCAAGTTTTATAACTGCAATAATAGATATAGTTATAATTGACAATAAAATAAATATAATTACTAATACGATTAATACTTTTTTGTTGTTTTTCTTTACTTTAACCTTTTTTTGTTTCTTATTAGTATCTATTTCTGTTTTCACATCTCCATTTTGTTCTTTTTTTAAGTTTTCATTCTCCATGTCATCCTCCTTAAATAAATATTATAACATGTATATCTTTATTACAATACTAATATTAAAAACAGAAATATAGTTTTAGAATCATGTAAAAAGACAGATTTTTCATCTGTCTTTTTTACTATGGATTAACTTTGTATTAGTTTATTTTTTATTTCGCGTATGCTATGGATTTAAAATAAAAAATATTATAAGCCTGTTTTAGGCAATGTTTTAATAATTTTAACCTCCTTTTCTACCTTTGGTTCTTCTGGTATTACTTTATTTGCAATAGTAATAAAATTGCTTTCATTAAATTTTAAGTCAATTTCAATTTCTTCATCTAGAACAGAATATCCTTTTTTAGTAGATATTTCTTTAATGAAATATTTACCAGGATTCATATTCTCTAATATTACTCTTCCATCTTCATCAGTTCTAATATTTTCATAGACCAAATCTCTATTTTCATCATAAATATTAAAAGATACATAAGAAAGAGGTTCTTCCGTTTTCTCGTCTATCTTGAGAATTTCTAATTTAGTTTTGTTTTCGTCATATCTAATATTTAGATATTTATTTAATCTTAAATCTTCTTTCACACCAATTACTGCTACTTTCTGTGCAGAACTTATATCAGGTTTAGCTTCATATGCTATAGTGTCACTATAGCCTGTTTCGATCTCAATTTCTAAACCACCTGATTCATTTAGATTCTCTATAGGTACTCTAAGTTTAAATCTTTTTTCTTCAAGATCATTTATATCAAAACTTACTACTTCTTCACTAGTTAATATGATTTGATTCTCTTCTAATATTTCTGCATTAACATGATTGTTTCTAAATCTTAAATCAAGTTTTTCATTTAAAACATTTGATTGAATGATAATCTCTTTTTCAATATATTTATTATCATCAGTAATTACCCATTCATTAGAGTTCTCTAATTTTAAATTAGCTGTGAATTTTTGATATGGATATTGTTTAGCATTTGCTACTATTTTTTTATATGCTTCATATGTTCTTTTACCAGCAGCACTGTCCATGCCAGAGTATTGATTAACACTTCTATCATATATTAGAGTGTATATAGCTTGCTTAGTTGCAAGAAATGCTTCTCCAGCATTATTTACTCCAAGCTGAGAGGGGCTTTTATTTGGATAACCATGTTTTAATACAGAATATATTCTATTGTCAGTAATCTTCTTATCTATAGTTAAATTATAATCACCTAAAACTTCTACTCCATCTTTTGATGCTTCTATACAATAGGCAAAGTAATTTTCACCATGTTTGCTGATTGTAGCTAAACTACATATTATTTGCATTTCACCAAATTTCATTAAAATTGGTACCTTGGTTCCTTCTTTAACTACAACTCTTTCACCTTCATAAAATGCAAAACTAGATATTCCAGTTGATACAATTAATATTGTTAAAATTATTGATATAATAATTTTAATTATGAGTTTGTTTTTAAGATTATTTTGTTTAGTTTTTTTCATATTGTCCTTTCATTAATTTATACGTTTAAAACGTACTACAAGTCTTTTAGTTTTTTTCCCAACAATACAAGTTATAATTGTTAAGTTATTATCATTGGTATTTTCAATATGAGAAAAGTCTGTTTCATCAATTTCTTTTTTATATGAAAGAATATATTTGTATTCCCTATCATTATATTTATAGATTAAGTAATCATCTTTTTCTAAAGTAAATAAATATTTAAAAGGGCTAGTATTTATTCCTATATTATGTCCTGCTAAACAGATATTTCCTTTATCTTTGGTAGTATTAGCGAAATGTCCAACTCCTTTTTCTAAAGTATTCAGATCAGTACCTTCAAAAATCTTTTCAATTGTATTTATTTTAGGTATGTATATTGCCCAGCTATATTTATCTATTTCATTTTCATTTATACTTTCTTTTTCTAGTTTCACGGATATATTATTTAATTTAGGGGGATTATTAAATATTAAAGGGTTATTCGTTTGGGGTTTTATTGTGCTACTCGAATTAGCACATTGGAATATTTTATTTATATTTTCATTTTGAACAGATGAATAAACTGTCGTTACTACTAAATAAATTAAGCTAAAAATTATAATGCTTAGATATTTATAATTTGGTTTCATTTTGAAGGTACCTCCCTTCATACTTTTACATGTATTGAGTTCCGCTCAAGAATTGAGCTAGATGAACTGCTTTAAGTTTTTTAGATACGTATCACTTTAAAGCCACTACAATATACAGCAGATTTTATTATCTGTCAAGTCTTTTTTTACAAAAAAATAAAGTTTGTTTTTTCTTGATATTTCAAGCTTACAAACTTTATTAATTAGATTATTTTTAAAATTTTATATTTTTATTTATGTTTTTTAAATTCAAATTTATAATAATTACAATATTTATTAACAGGACATATTTCACATTTTGGATTTCTGGCATCACATATTTCTCTTCCATGCCATACCATCAAGTGATTTATATTCTTATAATATTTTTTATCATATAATTCCATTAATTCTTTTTCAATTTTATTAGGATCAGATTCATCAGATAGTCCAATTCTATTAGCAATCCTTTTAGCATGAGTGTCTACTGCTATACCAACAGCTTCACCAAAACCTTCTAACATTATAATGTTAGCTGATTTTCTTCCAATACCTGCTAGTTTTTGTAATTCATCTACATTATTAGGCATTTCATTATTATAGTCTTCAACTATCTGTCTTGCCATTTCTTTTAAATTCTTAGACTTATTATTAAAGAAATTAATAGACTTTATATATTCCCTTATTTCATCAACCGAAAGTTTATTCATACTTTCTGCATCTGGGGCAACATTAAAAAGAGCAGGAGTAACTATATTTACTCTTGCATCTGTTGCTTGAGCTGAAAGAGCCACTGCGACAGCTATTTGGAATGGTGTTTCAAAATCCAGTGTTCCATGAGCTTCTGGGTATCTTTCAATTAATAATTTAATAACTTCTTCTGCTTCTTCTTTATTTTTTTTCATAATTAAACAAGTTGGGCTTTATGAGTCTTTAGACATTTAGCACAAACTTTAACTTTTCTTTTTTCACCGTGTTCTTCAATTCTAACTGATCTTAAGTTAGCTTTTTCAGGTCTAGGGTTTCTTTTACTTATATTAGAACGTGTAATTATTAATCTGTTCTTTGTTCCTGTTCCTTTATCACATATAGCACATTTAGCCATTATTCTACCTCCTGATTTATAGTACTTTATTAATATATCACACTCTTTATGTTTTAGCAATTAAAATAGCAGTTTTCTTTAAAAAAAGCCCTAATTATTTGACATTCTTAAACTTTTCTCTTATAATGATTATATTAATTATGAAAAAAAGAAGGAGTAGTTATGTTATCAAAATTATGGAAGCCAATAGGCATTTTTATATTAATAGTAGCAAGTCTTTTTAGTATAGTTATAAAGCTAGTAAATACATCATCACTAAAAAAACAAGTAAACAGCACAGTATCTACTCCCATAGAAGAAGAAATAGAAGAGGTAGAAAATGAATAAAGAAATACAACCAGAATTTAAAGATGCAATAATCACATGTGCTTGTGGTAATGAATTTGAAACTAAATCTGTTCAGGAATCAATGAGAGTTGATATTTGTTCAAAATGTCATCCTTTTTGGTCTAAAACTCAAAAACAAACTGTTAAGGGTGGTAGAGCAGATAAGTTTAAAGAAAAATATGGCTTATAATTAAAATAAGTTTTGATCATTACGAATTTAAATTAAAATATAAAAAAGAGACTCAAAAGTCTCTTCTTTTTATGTTTCCATTATCTATTATTTAAACTAATAGATATATATTATAGAAATAAACATTATAAAATAAAAAAAGGCTTCAGTGAAGAAGCCCTTTTTATTCTTAAATCAGTTATTAGTTATTAACAACTTCTTTTAAGTTTTTACCAGCTTTGAATACTGGTGCTTTTGATGCAGGTATTCTCATTTCTTCACCTGTTTGTGGATTTCTTCCTTTTCTAGCTGCTCTGTTTCTAACTTCAAAAGTTCCGAAACCTACAAGTTGAACTCTGTTTCCTTTTCCTAGTTCTTCAGTTACAACGTCAACGAAAACGTTTACAGCTTCTTCAGCTGCTTTTTTAGTTCCACCTAATCTTGCGTGAACTGCTTCAACTAATTCAGATTTGTTCATGTTTACCTCCTAAATTTGTTTAGATTGTTTTTTTACATACCATTATGAACTTTAGATATGTATTGTTTATTGCTATGAAATTATAAAAGTTATAACTTCCTTAAGCTAATCATAATATAACACATAAGAAAAAATCGTTCAAGTTAAAAAGCTTGAAAAATCAATATTTTATGATTTCTCTTTTCTTTTTAGTTTTAATTAAAACCCTTTCCTCTTAGAAATTCAACGGTTTCAAGCCTTTTTCTTCCTTCTTCTTGTATTACCAATATTTCAAGAAAATTATCAGAAGTTTTAGCAAATAGACGGTTATTTACAATAAA
>CAZMFV010000027.1:13047-13679 GCA_964565695.1 uncultured Lachnospiraceae bacterium | reverse complement strand
TAAATATTCTCATCTTCTAAGTCAACATCCGCTATCTTAAGTATTTTTAATGACTTATATTTACCACCTGTTTTAAGCATTTCAATATATTTATCCCTATAACTTTCACCCTTGTTTAAAATATTATGTGCAATATATATTGCTGATGTAATCCCTGTAGCATATTTATATACATAATAGCTTCTATAAAAATGTGGTATTCTAGACCATTCATACATTATATTTTCATCTAGAATAATTTCATCACCAAAATATTTTTCTACTAATTCCATATACATCTCATTTAAATCAGTAGGTGTTAATACTTCATTATCTTCAGACTTATCATGAACTATCTTTTCAAATTCAGCAAACATTGTTTGACGAATAAGTGTTGCTCTTAATCCATCAATATGTTCCATTAAAAGCATTTTCTTTTTAGTAATATCCTCTTCTTTTTCTATTAAGTAATTTGCAAGTAATATTTCATTAACTGTTGATGCAACCTCTGCAACCATTATAGTATAACCAGCATTATATATTTTCTGTGTTGTATCAGCATAGTATGAATGCATTGCATGTCCTAATTCATGTGCAATTGTTGAAACATCATTTATCTTACCTACATAGTTTAATAGGACATATGGATGTAC
>CAZMFV010000027.1:10787-13037 GCA_964565695.1 uncultured Lachnospiraceae bacterium | reverse complement strand
CATCTCTTTTACTGTTAACAAAATTTGTAAGTACATATGGATGTACACCATATATTCCTAATGAGAATGCCCCATTTTCTTTATTATCTTTTGGATAAACATCTAACCAACCTTCAGTATATGATCTTTTAACTAAGTCTAAGTATTCATCACCTAATGGTTTTAATGCTTCTAGTAAAATATCTAAAGATTCTTCAATACTAATTTTAACTTCTTCATTTTCTTTTACTATACTTTCATATGGATTTACATATACATCATAAATATGGAAGTCTTTTGTTTTTAAATATTTATTTAAAACTTCTTTTTTAAATTTTAGATAATCATGATTTAAATATATATTGTCATTAACTGATTTAACTAAAGTATCATAAACTTTAATACTAGATTCATCTGCTTTAACTGCAGCATCTAGTGATGATTTATATTTTCTATTTTTAACAGAAACAGATTCTGTTTTTATATCTCTTAAGAAAATTTCTCCAATTGTATTATTATACATTGAATAAATTCTATATAATTCATTGAAAGCATTCCTTCTTAATACTTCATCATCTGATGACATATATAGTGAATACAATGCTTCATCTAATTGGTGTTTATTCCCTTCAGAATCCTCTATTTCACTATATTTAAACTCAGTCGTTGTTAGTATGTCATATATCTTAGAATAGCCTCCAAATGTGCTAGAAAATGTTGCTAAGATTTGTTCTTGGGATTCTTCTAGTATATGTTTTTTATTTTCTAAAAGATCTTTAAAGTCTTCTTCATATTCTTTTAATTCTGGTTCTTCTTCCATTTTTCTATCAAAATCTTCTTTTTCCATTTTAGAAAGTTCAGGACCAATAAAATATGTTGTATTGGAAATTAACTCACTAAGTTTTTCCACTTCCTTATATCTTACAATATTATCTTCAAGTAACATATTTTGTGCATATTGTAAGAAAGAATATGCTCCTACTTTTTTCAACTTTAAAGACATTTCATTTGAATGATTTTTCATTTTTAAAATCATTTCTGCATTATTATATAATTTGTCTTTAAATTCTGAAATTTTAGGAATCTCTTCCTTTAATATTTCTATATCTTTTTTAAATTCTTCTTCACTTTCATATATGTCTTTAAAATTCCAGTTTTCTACTATCTTCATTCTTACCTCTATGTTATTCTATTTAATCTATCTTAAAATTTTATTTTTTATCTGTATTTTTTATTATTTCTTACTTTCTTTAGCTTTCTCTTTATTTTTAGAGTCAATCCTTCTATATTTGTTTTTCTTAATATCAAATTTACAGATATTTCTATATGGACAGAATCTACAACCAGTTTCTTGCTTATATCTATATGGATATATTGAAATATCACCTTGTAGTATGTCTTCTGACATTGTAATAATATGTTTACCTACAGTATTTCTTAATTCTTCAAATCCTTCTTCATCTTTTACTTTAGAATTAGTATATGGTTTTCCATCTTTAGTTATGGCAACTGGTAATATGTCAGAATGTCCACTTTCTAGAGATTTATCCATTGCTCTTATAACTTTCTCATCATCTAAGACTATACCTTTCATCTTATATGTAAATTGTGATGCTTTTTCTATTTCAGCTTCACTTTTTACACTTATGCTTTTAACAGAAGGTGTTAGCCCTAAATACAATGTTCCTGAAGGTTGATAATTATTTCCCTTAGCTAATACATCCAGATATGTAAGAAGTTGTAACTGTAATCCACCTCTTATCTTATTTTCATCTAAATCTAAATTAGATGACTTATAGTCAATAACTCTAAGATATGTTTTATCTTCTATTTCTAATATATCTGCTCTATCTATCTGTCCATATATTTGAGTATGTCTATTATTTTTTAATTGGAATTTAGATTTCTTAAAATCAGATCCAATATTAATTTCACTACCTAGTACTGAAAAGTCTGATAATCTTAAAGATTCTAATACCATCTTAGTTGCTTTTTTTATCTCATTTCTAAATTTATCTGTTAAGAATTTAAATTTAGGTGAAAACATAAACATTTTGTATTGATCTTCTTCTAATTTTTCATCTATAATCTCATCTGTTATCTTTTCAATATCTTCCATTACAGATTCATATTGCTTCCTATAATCATTATCACTAGATCTTAATGCAATGCTTTTTTTATCTGGTAGAAATAATAATTTAGAATTAATTTCATCTAATGAAATCTTATTATCTTTAATTAATTCAACAAAGTCATTTAATACATCATGTA
>CAZMFV010000027.1:0-10687 GCA_964565695.1 uncultured Lachnospiraceae bacterium | reverse complement strand
TGCTGACATATGATATGACAAATGAAGTCTTTCACTTGGAATTAAGAATATTGAATACATATTATATTCATCATCTGAAAGTCTTTCTATATCTGTTTCAGATAAATTTATATTATTTGCTCTTAATATTAATTTTTCATCATCATTTATTAATCCCTTATATGATGAAAGCATTGGATATAGTCCATCATCTAGCGAAATAATATATAGTGATTTAATATTATCCATATTTAAACTTTTTGATGTAATAAATTCAACTGCATCATTTGCACTAGGAATTTGTTTAATACTTGTTTCTTTTAATATTAATTTGAAAATATTATAGTATTTTTCATATGAAATAATATCATCTTGTTTAATAGAAACAATTCTATCTAATGTTTCTATTAAAAGATTTAAACTTACTGAATATTCATTTTTTAATTCTAATTTTTGAATTTTTGAAACGTCTAGATTATCTATATTATTTATAGCTTTAATGAATAATTCCTGCTCATTAATCACTTCATATATTGCTGTTGAAATATCTTTAGCTGTTTTTCTTCTAGTTAAATTAGATTTTATATCTTCAATAAAAGAAACAAATTCATCTTTGAGTTTTATCATTTTATTAAAGTTTTCATCATCCATTTTGTCATAGTTTTTCCATTCAGATTTCCACTTACTTCCTCTTATTTTCCAACGATAAATATATTTTTCTAATAAGTAAATATCTTCTATATTAAAATCTGAATAATCTAATTTTAAAAATGAAAGAACAGATTCAGTAGAATAATTTGAATATATGATTTCTAATAAAGATAATATATATTTAGCCATACTATTTTGATTTAATTTTTTATCAATATTTAAAATAACAGGTATATTATATTTACCAAAAATCCTTCTTATTAAATTTTCTTGATTTTCTAAGTCATTATATATAACTGCAATGTCACTATATCTATAGCCTTTATTAATGGTTTCATCCATTATGCTTTCAGCAATGTCTTCAACTTCATCTTCAATATTCTTATATATTCTTAATGTAATATTATCTTCAATACTTTCTTCAATAGAGATTTCTTCAAACATAGCTTTTTCTAAATTTATTAAATCTTTACCATGTTTATGATTGTCTTTTAGTTCAACTATATTTGTTTTAACATTATTTAATTGTGCTAATTGAATTAAATCTGAAATAGTTTTTTTAGTTGTATTAAAAACTTCATATTCTGATTTTCTATGAATAGAATCAGTAGTTATTGCAATATTTACTTCATCTGCTTGTTTTAGCATTTTTTCAATTAATTGATAATTACCATGAGTGAATTTAGAAAATTGATCAATATATATTTTACTTCCTTTAAAGAATTGCTTTTCTTCTATGATTTCTAATACTTCAAATTCCTTGTCTGCAATATCTAAATACTTATCTTCTATTTCTTTATTATATTCAGAATATATATTACATATTTCTTCTAATTTAATTAATGAAAGATTTAATCTTTCTTCTTTTTTGTAATCAATATATGCTTTTAAATCTTCTGACTTAACATCATACTTCTTAAACTCTTCAATCATATTAGATATTGCTTCAATATTCTTTTCCTTGTTTTTCAAGATTTCTAAATCTAAATTATCTAATATTTTTTCTAATATAATACTTCTTGAAACATCATCAATATATGTTTTGTTTTTAAATTTCGAGTCATTTAATATATGTTCTACTATTCTTGTAAATGATAGAATTTGAATATTTAAGACAGATGAAAAAAAGTCAGTTAGTTTTTTTTCAAAAGAATATGAGAATTGTTCTGGGACAATTAAATATGCATCTCTATTCTTTTCTATATCTTCCTTGACTCTTTCTAATATTTCGCTGGTTTTACCTGTTCCAGCTCTTCCAATTATAAGATTTAATCTTTTTTCCATCTAATAGTCTACCTTCCAAATCCATATATTGATAGTTGTGGATATTTAAAATTAGCATCATCTACAATATTTCCATCTTCTACATGTGAATTCTTAGTAAATTCTTTTCCAACTAAGAAGTATTGGTATCTTTCTTTGTCAGTAATACTTCCACCACCTGTGATTATTGGGTCATTCCAAGTTACATCAACCAAATACCAATTGCCATTTAATTTAACATAGTTCCAAGCATGTCTTTCAACTCTACCTGCACCATCATAACCTTTTCCTGCAACAATTATTGTAGGTATATTTGCTCCATCCATTAGGAATTTAAATGCTCTTGCATATCCTTCACAAACTGCATATCCATCTAGTAATGGACCAAGTAAATTATATATATTTGCCTTCGACAATGTTTGATCATATTCAGTATTGTCTATAATATGATTTTGAATATATTTAATTCTTTCTATTGTTGTTAAATGCTTACTTGCATTTAAAATCTTATTTCTTTCACTATATACAGATTCTCTTAATCTATTAACTTCTTCTTTTGAATTAATTCCTTTTATGTAAAATTTAGAACCTTCTGAATTTGCTATACTCACCTTATTTACTGCTGTATTATTATTGTATTCAGTTCTAGATATTGCTAATGATAAACTTTCTATGTCTACAAAGAATAATTCTGGATAATCAAAAAGTAATGCATTTATAGAGTATTGGAATGCACTTTTAAGTATTTGATCACCACCATTTGTATTTAATAAATCATTGAATGCATAACCAAAATCAAATGTATGTTCACCTTCTAAGAAATATGCTGATTCATTTTTTAATTTTGTATACATTATTTTTCCATAATTATCTAATTGATTATAATATACTGAATTAGTAGAATCTGAATCTGCTGCTGCATATGTTTCTGGCTCTATTTTAGAAGGCTTTTGTAATGGTTTAACTTCTGGTTTTACAATAGTTTCCTGAGGTTTCTCATCTACCTTTGTTTCAATATCAATTTTTTTACCATCTTCTTCATTTTCTAAAATAGTATTATTATCTTCTACAATTCCAGTATCAACACCTGTTGTAAATACTTTAAAAAATGTTTCTACTTTTCCTAAAAAATCCTTGTCATTTTTGTTTTCAAATAAAACTAGAGCAATATATGAAACTAGTACAATTATTAGTAATATTAATACTATTTGTAATACTTTCTTTATGCGATTATAGCTTTTATCATTAGTCATGGTTTTCCCTCTTCCAATAAAATAGGTATTGTTGTGCTATTCCAGCATAGCTACCATATTTTTTATTAACAAATTTTAAAATTTCTTTATCACTTAATTTTTTCTCATCTTTTTTCTTAAAATAAATATCATTCATAACTCTTCTTACCCAAACATCTGTTGGATATGTCTCATATCTATTTAAAGCAAAAAGTAATATGCAATCTGCAACCTTTGGACCAATTCCATTGTATTGCATTAAATCTTCTCTTATATCTAATCTATCTTTATTTATATCAATTACTTTATCATCATCTAAAAATACTCTTACAATGTCATATATTCTTTTATCTCTAAAACCTAGACCACATGATCTAAATTCTTCAATACTAACATCTTTTAATTCTAATGGTGTTGGGAAAGTATAATATATATTGTTTTCAAATATAACTTTATTACCATATTTTCCGCTCAAAGATTCAATAGATTTTTTTATTCTAGGAATATTATTATTTGCAGATATTATAAAACTTACAATTGTTTCCCATAGGTCTTGCTTTAATATTCTAATACCAAAACCAAAGTCAATTGCTTCTTTTAGTGCAATATTATGTTCTATTGTTTTTTCATCTTTAAATTCTTTTACTAATATGTCAGTATTATTTTTGTCTAATAATTCTTTTTTTATATCATCATAATTAAGACTTAGATTAAAATATTCATTTACAAAATCTTTTAATTCTCCATTTGTTTTAAATGTTGATTTAAAGAGAAAGTTATTATTGTTTTCGTTGTCGTTTTCATTTTCATTTTCATTTTTATTTTCAACTTCATCTTCACTTATTATTTCTTCTGCTGATATTACATTACCTGAAACTACTCCAATATATCTATTGTTTTCTTCATCATAATTCCATCTAAAGCATTGCCCACATTCAAATATATGTTTTAAATTAAATGATTCTGGACTTTTAAGTAAATACTCACTGTATTTTATATTGCTATTAGCTTTATTGTTTTTAATATCTTTGTTCTTTTCTGTCATATTATTGTCTATTTCTTACTTTATATTTAACCATCTTGAAAATCAGTATATGATTCCAAGATTCTAACCTTTATTTCTTTTCTAGGCATTTTAAGTGATTGTTTTAATATTGTTTCTATGTCATATATTTTTTTGAAATTATTTAAATTTTCATTTGAATGTCCTGCTATAAATTTAGCAATTGTTGGATTTACTTCAACTTCTATTCTCTTTACCTTCATATTATATTTTTTTACTATGTCTAAAATTTTTTCATAATATACAGATGAGTATACAAAGAAATTAAAGTCATCAGTATATGGTCCATCAATAAACATTGGTGTTTGTGATATTCTTAAAGACTTATCTTGTTTCTCTTTTACTAATTTAGTATTTAATTGATCATATTCATCAAATCCTATTTGTATTTCAGGTATTTTAGTTTTTTCAAAATATAGTATAAGTTTTCTTGTAAGTTCAATTGCTTCTTCTAATTTTAATGGTCTATAATCTATATTATTATATTTATCTTCTAAAATTGTGTCTTTAAATACCAATGTTGGTCTTATTTTTACTGAATATGGCTTTAATTTAGCAATTGCTCTTGCAGTTTGTAGTTCATCTAATTCATTACTTTCAGGTAGACCTATTTGCATTTCTATAAATACTTTCATTCTTCTGAAATTTAATCTTTTGCTTGCTTGTACTATATTTTTAAAACTGCCTTCTTCTACTTGTGATAATATATATGAGTTTGACGAATATGCCTTTAGTTCTACATTTTTGATTCCTATTTTCTTTAATTCTTTAGTATATTGTGAATCAATATATTCTGCTTTTTCTATTATTAAAACTTCTTGTATTAAATCTCTATCTCTATATTCTTCAATTATTTCTTCAAATATTTCCTTTGAATTATCACATAATTCAAAATATGATTTATTCAAAAGATATATCCAAGTATCTGTCGATTCATCATCAATTAATTGACTGTCAATATATTGTTTTACTTCACCATAATTATCATCTTCTGTAAGATATAAGTGTATTAATCTTCTCTTCTTCATTTCTTCCCCTTTATTCTTCGTCAATAAGTTTGTATTTTATTAATGCTTTTTTAGCTGCTTCAGTTTGAGCTTCCTTTTTACTCTTTCCTTTTCCCTTTGCTAATGCTATTCCATCACAATATACTTCAGCAATAAATGTCTTATCATGATCTGGACCTTTTTCTGAAATAATTTCATAATGAATTTCTTTTATTCCAATTGATTGTGCATTTTCTTGTAATACTGTTTTATAGTCTTCTAAATGTCCTGATTTTAATGCATAATTTATTTTGTCTTTAAATGTTCTTAATATAAGTTTTTTAACTTGTTTTAAATTAGAATCACAATAAACTGCTGCAATTACTGCTTCAAACATATCTGCAATTATTGCCTTAGATACACCAGATGTTTTTTCCTGTGCCTTTCCTAATCTTATAAATTTTTCTAAACCAAGACCTGTTGATATTTCATAAAGTGAATCTTCACATACAATATATGATCTCATTTTAGTCATATCACCTTCAGTCTCAACAGCCTTATTAAAATATAGTTCATGTGTAATAACATAGGCAATAATACTATCACCTAAGAATTCTAATCTTTCATTACTATTTACCTTGTTTTCATTAGCATATGATCTATGTGTTAATGCTTCTGTAATAATAGATTTATCAGCAAAAGTATATTTTAATATTCTTTCTAATTTTCTTAGTTTCTTTAATTCTTCTTTATTTAATTTAAAATTTTTATTTTGTTTTATTTTTTTCATTTCATTTAATATCTTTCTTAGCAATAATAGCTAATCTAAATCTAATTTCTTATTAAATTTAGATCAAATATTATTCATTTATTTTTTTATAGAAATGTATAGTATTCCTATATATTATATAATATATGTAAGTCAATTTTTAGTCAATTTATATAGCCTTTCATGACAGATTTGAAAAAGAAAAACAATATTAAAGTTATATTCAAATTTAAAGAGTTTTATACAAAGAATAAAATACAATTATTAATGGCTTTACATTAGCTTATAATCTTCTCCCTATATTAATATTTCTTTTAAGTAACATATTTAAAAAGTAAACTATATTGTTTAAATCTTGTTATATAATAATTAGTGTTTAAGTATTATGATAGGAGCAATGTTTGTGAAAATAGCCAAAAATATATATTCAAATACAGATAAATTTATTGTTGGTAATTCAATAAGATTCTTTTATGTAGGTAAATTATATGACTTTACAGATGAGAATCCTATTTATTTTTGCTATTCACAGAATAAGCCAAAGAAAAATCAAGAAGAAGACATTGTTAAAATAGAAATGAATAAATCAGATTTTAATGCACAGACAGAAATAAGTGTAAATCAACTAGGTACAATGTATTTCTTTATTGAAGTTAATGGTAAAAGAGATAATAATAGAGGACATTATTATAAGATAAATGTAGAGGAAATGCCTTTAGCACTTGCAGTATTAAAACAACAAGCACTTCCTCAAAAGATTTCAAGATTAGACTTTTTTAAAGATCAAATTAAGACAACTCTTACTAGAGCATTTGATACAATTAGTAAACTGACTAGTTTAAATACATATTCTAAAGAAAAAGAATTAAAGGATGTTTATGGGAAAAGAAATTAAAAATGATTTAAGTGAAGAAAAAGTTGATACTGAAGTAAAGATAGAGCCAAAAGTAGAAGAGAAAGAAAAGAAATCTACTAAAAAAACTACAACAAATACTAAAAATAACAAGGCAACTACTTCAAAAACTAAATCTTCTGCTAAAAATGAAGCAACTAAGAAAAAAGCAGAGCCAAAGCCTAAGAAAGCTTCTAAGTCTTCTCTTAATTTAGATGATGTTGAAATTATTGAAAAAAAGGAAAAAGAAAAATCAACTAAGGAAAAGAATAAAACTTTCAAAGAACAACAAGAACATCTTAAAAAAATTGTTGAAACTAAAAAACAAAAGAAACATGATGAAATAATGGAGGAAATGATTGCTAAAAGAAGAAATTCAGTAAAGACTCTTTCAGTAATAGGTTTAATTCTTTTAATAGTATTAATCTTTTCTACTGTTTTTGCATTAATTAATTTTGGTAATGAAAATATTCTTAAAAATGTAATAGTAGAAGATATTGATATTTCAAAATTAACTAAGGAAAGAGCAATTGAAAAAATCTCTCTTTTATATAATGAGAAAGCTAATGAAGCAATTATTTTTGAATTAGGAGAATATTCTAGAACAATCACTCCTAATGAAATAGATTTTGATGTTAATTCAGAAAAAACAGTTGAGAATGCATATAATTTAGGTAGAACAAATAATATATTTAAAAATAATTATACAATTCTTTTTTCATATTTTAAGAGAAACAATATAGATATTGAATATTCATATGATAGACAATTAATGAATCAAGTTTTAAAAGATATTTCTGTTAAAATACCAGGTAAAACATTAGAAAACACTCACTCAATTAAAAATGACGAACTTATTATAATAAAGGGAAGTGATGGTATTGATATAATTGAAGAAGAAATGATTAAAACTATTGTCTCTTCTTTTATTCATTTAAAAAATGGAGAAACAATAGAAATACCTGTTAAAGAAACTCAACCAGAACCTATTAGTCTTTCTAAAATAAGTAAAGAAATTACTGTTGAAGCTAAAGATGCTGAATATGATGAAAAAACAAAGATCATAACACCAGAAATAAATGGTGTAGAATTTAAAGACTCTATAAGTGAAGCACAAAAGATTTTAGCTGAAGATAAAGAAAAATATATTATACCTTTAAAAATAACTATACCAAAGGTTACTACAGATTCTATTAAAGATAAATATAATCTATATAAATATGATGACATATTAGCTGAGGAAACAACATATTATGATGCTACATATTATACTAGAAGTGTTAATATGGAAGTTGCTACAAAACAAATATCAGGTACTGTTATAAAGCCTGGACAAGAATTTTCATTTAATTCTTTTGTTGGTGCAACATCTGCAGAAGATGGTTATTTATCAGCAATAGGCTATGCTGGTGGTAAAGCTGTTCCTATGATGGGTGGAGGAGTTTGCCAGATCAGTTCTGAAATATATTCAGCTGCATTAAAAGTAGATGGTATCAAAATTACAGAAAGATTTAATCATGTTTGTCCTGTTGGATATTTACCACCTGGACAAGATGCAACAACAGATCTGGGTTCTTGTGATTTAAGATTTATAAATAACAGAAAAGAACCTATCAAAATTATCTTAAAAACAGGTAATGGTGTTTCTAAAATTGAAATTAGGGGTGTTAAAGAAGCTAATGAACCTGTTATAAAGCTAACATCTACTGTAATAAATACTGTTCCTTTTAGAACTAATTATGTACAAGATAATTCTCTTAAAAAAGGAAGAGAAGTAATTGATACTAAAGGTATTACAGGATATACATCAAAACTATATAAAGAAACATATGTTAATGGTGTTTTAATAAATAAAAAATTAGTTTCTACTGATACATACCAACCTTTACATCAGGTTATCAGAAGAAATAAATAATAATTTTAATATTAATTTTAGTAAATTGCTTGATTAGATAAGTCTTTTTTGCTAAAATAAGTATAATATATATGATTTGTCTTGACATTATTTTAAATTTAGTTTATCATATATGAGTATCAGTAGGATACGGGCTATTAGCTCAGTTGGTAGAGCACCTGACTTTTAATCAGGTTGTCCCGCGTTCGAGTCGCGGATAGCTCACCAAGTTGGCCCCTTGGTCAAGTGGTTAAGACATCGCCCTTTCAAGGCGAGGTCACGGGTTCGAATCCCGTAGGGGTCACCATTGCCGCTATAGCTCAGTTGGTAGAGCAACTGACTTGTAATCAGTAGGTCGTCAGTTCGATTCCGACTAGCGGCTCCATAAAAAAACCAATCTAGAAATAGATTGGTTTTTTATTTGTTTAATATTCTAAGTATATTGTATTCAGATATTCTTTTATTTTTATATTTATTTTTATATTTTTATGTTTTTTATTTTCTATTTTTTTCTATTTTAAATATTCTTTATCTTCTTCTTTCTTTTTGTCCTTGTTTAGCAAGATATACTATAAATAGAAATATTATTGCTATTGCTGCAATAAAGAATATTAATTTTAAATTAGGTTCTTTCCCAATTGTTTCGTCTTCTAATGTATTTTCTGATTCTTTAATATCAAAACTTACACTATTTACAATATTATCTATTCTCTCTCTATCTTGGTAAGAAAATTCTTCACTTTTTTCTACTCTTATCTGATAAGTATTTCCATTTATATATGTAATATAATCTAAAACATATTTTATATTGTTTTCATCAACATCTTTTCTTTCTAAAACTACAAATGTATGTTCTTTTTCTATTAAACCAATTTGTCTAGATCCCGTTGCTTCTTCCATTGATTTAGCAATATCCTTAACATATTCATCATCATACATATGTAAGTTTTCAAATCCTTCTGCTAATGTCTTTATAACAGATAACTCCATTGCTTTTTCAGATTCAATATCTTTTTGTAATGCATAAATATATACATTTTGATTTTCCATTCTATTTTTTACAATATCTTTATGTGTCCATAGCAAATGTATTTCATCACTATATTCTATATTTTCTCTTGTAAATACTGCCCATATTTCATCATTAATATCTAAACTTATATCTTCTTGCGAAAATATAGTTGCATTTACTATGCTTGAAAATAATATGATATTTATAATAAGAATTAATAGTATTTTTAAACTTCTTTTCATTGTATCTCCTTAAGGTCCATATTAATTTAATTATAATGTTTTATACTAGTCAAATTCTTTTTTAGGTTTGAATATAAATACACCAAATACTAGTAATACAACAACTATAATTACTGCTGCAATATTACCTCTTTTGCCCATTGCAGTTAATTCTTCTAAAGCTTCTTCTTTAGTTAAATTACCTTCAAATTTTTGTAATATGCCTTTTCCAGTATCTAATTTATATTCTTCTAGATTACCATCTTTTTGTTTTCCTATGAAAGTATATTCTGGTGTATTAGATAAATCTAAATAAAAATATTGCATCCTATAATCACCAATTTCAAAATTTCCTTCTTCTGCTGTTGTTAATATAGTTTCATTTTCTACTCTTAATCCTGATATTTCTGAGAAATCACTTACTACTGCATTAAGTTTTAAATTTTTAATAACTTTTGAAGCTATTGTAAAATCACCAACTTGTACATCAGAGTATTTTTCTTCATGATCAATATCTTTTGTAGGATTATAGAAGTTTTTATTTAATTTTTTATCAAATACTCCATTTTCTGGACTTTCTTTACTCCATATTCTTACTACTCTATCATAGTCATCTTCATCTTTTTCATAGATATACATTTCTACTTCTCTTTTTAGTATTGGAGTATTTACTTTAACACCTTCATCTTCAAATTCTAATACAGTATCTGTTTCCATTTTACCTG
>CAZMFV010000026.1:0-13720 GCA_964565695.1 uncultured Lachnospiraceae bacterium | reverse complement strand
TTTGTCCATCTTTAATTTCAATTTGCTCTTCCATTGGAACAACAATTTGGAAAATAAATTCTTCAAGTTCTCTGTTTTCAATTAATTGCTCTAAGTCTTTTTTAACTTTATTTTCATAACCTGAATATGTATGAACAACATACCATTTTGGTTCTTTCCCATTTATTTCTGTTAAATTAGGTTCTTTTATATTATCATCCATCTTAAGACTCCTGTTCTTCTACTTCTGTCTCTTCCTCTTTATCAGATTCTTCTTCATTTTCTTTTTCTTTTTCGTCTTCTTTTTCTTCTTTGATTTTTTCTTCTATTCTATCTTCTCTTTTTTTCACTTGTTTAGAAAACTCTTTATTTAAAGTTCCGAAAAGCAAATCTGAAAAGAATATTACTACTGCTGTTAAAACAACAATGAAAATAACTGCTGATGTAGATTTAGTTAGTTCAAGAGCAGTTGGCCAAGTAACTTTTTTCAACTCTTGTTTCATAGTTCCTTTACCAATAGCCATTTGTTTAGACTTTTTTTCTCTTTTCTTTCTATCTCTTTCAGCCTTTTTATTTGCTTTTTTATCAGCTTTCATTTTAGCTTTTTCTTGCTTTTTTTCTTCTTTAGTCAATTTTTTATCAACTGTAACTTCTTCTTTAGATTTATCTTTTTTATCTAAATCTTTTTTTCTATCTTTAACAGTTGGCTTTTTTGACTTTTTCTTTCCAGCCACTTCTTCCTCCTATATAACTTTATTTTGTTTCTTTATGAATTGTTCTTTTATCACAATACTTACAATACTTAGGTGTTTCTAACCTATCAGTATTATTTCTTCTATTTTTAGTTGTTGTGTAATTTCTTCTTTTACATTCAGTACATTCTAAAGTTATATGTCCTCTTGGTCCTTTTGCTGCCATGTCTTACCTCCTAATTAAACTGCTCTTATTAAAAAAAGAGCTTCCTAAGCATCTAGGCAATCCCCTTGTTATAGGTTCGACTTCTGAAGCTGAAGTCTTTTACGATGTGAGCATATTTTACATGCTAGTATATATTATCACATATTCTGCGATTATGTCAATACTCATAGGAGATTTTCCAGATTTATTATTTTTATTATTAATATATTAATTTTTATTTTATATTTTATTTGTTTTGTTATTTTATATTACTCCATTTATTAAAAATATAAATATCAGCAAATTACTTACTGATATTTTATTTTATTTTTAAGTCTTCTTGTTTTATTTTTTAATTTTAACTTTAGTCCTTTATACTAATTTATTATATTCAAAGTACTTTCTTCCAAATGTTGCTGCACCTATTAATGTAGACATTAAAACAATTGTAAATCCTATTTTACCAGCATTAGGGATCTTGTCTAAAGGAACTTTTGTGTCATCTTCTTCTGGTTCTGGATCAGGGTATGGATCTTCTTCAACAATTGGTTTAGATAAATCAACAGCTAAATCAGATAATAAAGTTACTTCCTCATCCTCATCATCTACATTTGTATAACTTACTTCAATTCTATCTCCAACTATTACAATCTCATCTAATGGAATATTATGTTCTTCTAAAAGTTTTAATTTATAGTCTAAAACAACAGTATGTCCACCAAGTACTCTGTCTAAACTCCAAATAATTCCTATTTTTTGTTCATTTATTTCTTCTTCTATACTTCCTGATGAACTTGTTGCATCATATATTAATTCAAAATCAGATAATATTTCTTCCGAAAAGTAATCTTTAATTACAAGATCTCTTATGTCTATTGGTATTAGGCTTATAACATCTTCATACATATTACCTATAACAACTTCTTCTAAACTTGAATTCTCTAAACTATATATTTTTCCATAAACAGGATTTTCTACTGTTCCATACAGTTCTTCAACAAATGCACTACCATCAAATTCTAAGAATAATTCATTTGTCTCAACACTATACCATTTTTGGTCAAAACTTGTATTTTCAGGTCTTATTAATATTAAATCTATATTCTTGTTATTTAGTTCTAAAATAGCAGCCTTAGTATTATCTACAATGTCTTGGTTTTTTTCTATAACTTTTTCTTCAACTGTTTCTTGGTTTGCGAAAACCATATTTTCTATTCCAATTGCAGACCCTGGTGCCTTGCTAAATAGAGAAATTAAAATTTTATTTACATTTGGTGAATAACTATCACCTGCTAATCTAAT
The DNA here is from genome assembly GCA_964565695.1 of uncultured Lachnospiraceae bacterium. Taxonomy (GTDB): domain Bacteria; phylum Bacillota; class Clostridia; order TANB77; family CAG-508; genus CAZCCM01. The sequence continues at coordinate 11,542 of CAZMFV010000026.1, read as the reverse complement.
CGCTGATTCAAGATTTGCAAAATAATCTAGATTTGTTTCAATATTAGCAATAGCAGTTAATAAGTCTTCTGTGTTTCTTGTAGGCTCTAATATAACTCTTGAGTCATCCATACTTCCTTCAACTGCAGCATCAGTAGTCCCACAAATTTCTATTAATCCAATCTTTACTTTTTCACTTTTAGAAAAGATATTATTAGCTAGCTGTTCAACAATATTAGCATATTCAACCTGAGATGCATCATCAAATCTAGAAGGAACTATAATAAAAATCTCCGTATCATTATATCTAGTTGTTTCCATTTCTTGTTCAAGATTTTCTAATTTTAATTGAACACTTATTATAAGATTTTCTTTATCCACATCTGTAATTGTTTTAGTAATTCTTCCTTGATTATTTGGAAGATCCATAGTCTGAGTAAGTTTTTCAACAACTACAGCTTCACCATTAGTACCATTTGCGTAAACTATGTTTAATGCAAATGAAAATAGTAAGATTATAACTACTATTAAACTAAATTTTCTCTTCATTAATTTTCTCCATAATTATACTTACTATAAATTTATCACTTAGAAAATGCTTTTACAAGCATATTTATTTGTCATTTTCATTGCTTTTTCTTGATTTAAAATCAATATTTACTGCTTATTAATAAGCCTATCTTTTAATTTTGTTTTTCTTAAACTTGTTCTAGTAGTACTAACCATCCTCTTTAGTGTCATATCAGATGATATTATTATTAAGTTTTCCTTAGCTCTAGAAATTGCTGTATATAAAATATTTCTAGTGAGCAAACTTGGCACAGCATTTGGTAATACTAATATTACTTTTTTAAATTCACTGCCTTGTGATTTATGTATTGTCATAACATATGAGTGTAATAACTGATCAAGTTCTGAAAAAACATATTCAACATCTTTTCCATCATCAAATAATGCAAAAAGCTTTTTGTTTTTATTATCAATATTAATTATCTTTCCTGTCTCGCCATTGAATACACCTGTTCCTACTTCATCTTTAATCTGCCAAACCAAGTCATAATTATTTTTAATTTGCATTATTCTATCATCATTTTTAAATTCTATTTTTCCATATGTATGGCCTTTTCCTTTATTAAATCTTTTTTGTATTTCTTGATTTAAATTAATTGTTCCACATCTACCCTTCTTAGTTGGTGTAAGTATTATAGAGTCTTCAAAAAATTCTGATATGTTTTCTTTTTCTAGATATTTCATTAATTCTTCAAACATCTCATCAGTATCTATAACATTGATAACCTCTAAGTCTGAGTCTTTTTTATTTTCATACTCTATATATTTTCCACTATTAATTCTATGTGCATTTAAAACAATATCACTTGTTTTAGCCTGTCTGAAAATTTCTTTTAAATAAATTGTTGGAATAATTTTAGATTCAATTAAATCTGATAGGATCTTGCCAGGACCTACTGATGGAAGTTGATCAATATCACCTATAATAACTAATTTAGTATGTGGTTTTAATGCCTTTACAATATAGTTAAAAAGATAAATGTCTAACATTGATGCTTCATCTATTATCAATAAATCTGCATCTAATTTTTCAACTTCAAAATATACTGCCCTATCTTTATCTTCATCAAATTTACCAATTTTAAGTAGTCTATGGATTGTACTAGTAGTATGTCCTGTAACTTCTGCAATTCTTTTAGCAGCCTTTCCTGTTGGTGCAGCAACTTCGACCTTTCTATCATTTAACTCAAATATTTTTATAATAAATTCTAAAATTGTTGTTTTGCCTGTTCCAGGTCCACCAGTTATAATACTTATATTATTTTCATTAATAGATTTTATTGCATTTCTTTGATCATTAGTTAGATTTATCTTACTTTTCTCTTCATAATTTTCTAAATATTCATCATAATTTTTAATTCTCTCTCTTTGGTTTTCCACTAGATTTTGTACAACTTTTACAATGTTTGATTCAGCATATGCTATAGAATTTAACATTATATTATCTTCTTCTAAAACAAGATATTCTGACATTTCCAAGTCATGTAATAGTCTTTCTAGATATTCATATCCTAATTCAATATTTTTAGAAACAAATTCCATTAATTCACTTCTATCAACAATTGTATGTCCATTTTGAAGATATAGATTCATTATGTATTTAATAATTGCTATAACTCTCTTCTCATCATTCGGAGAAATGCCCTGTTTTAATGCTATTCTATCAATATTTTTAAAGCTAACATTATGAAGTATGTCAATTAATATATATGGATTTTCCTTTATTATTTCAATTGAATCAATACTAAATCTTTCATAAATTCTATTAATATTATTCATTGAAAGATTAAAATTTTTAAGGAATTCAATTAAATTAAATAATGCCTTTTTATTCCTAAATTCTTCTCCAATTTCCTTAGCTCTAATATCAGAAATTCCTTTAACTTGAGCTAATTTTTCTGGTTCATTATACATTATTTCTAAACTGTCTTCTTTAAATATTTCTACAATTTTTTCAGCTGTTTTAGGACCTATTCCCTTTATAACACCTGTTGATAAATAGTCTATTATATCATCTGTTTCTTCAGGAAATACCTTAGTAAATGATTGGCAATCAAATTGAATTCCAAATGTCTTATGTTCTATGTATTTACCCTTGCATTCAAGATTATCTCCAACTTCAACTAAAGGAAAAATTCCTTTTACTGTTTCCATTATTCCTGAATTATCTATATTAATTATTTTAAAATCATTTTCATCATTTTTATAAATGACATTATATACTTTTCCTGAAATTTCCATAACTAAAGTATAACACCAAAAGAGTTTTTAATCTATTGGCACAAAAATAAATAGACCATAATAAAATGGTCCATTTATTTTAAATTTAAATTTAATTCTTTTTTTAATTTAGCATGAATTTAGATTATTCTTCTTCAGAATCTGTTATTTCTGCATCAACCTCTTTAGCTTCTTCATTAGTTGCTGTAGGTTCTGCTTTAGCAAATTCTTGAGCGAAAACTGCATCTACTATATTTGAAACTCCTGGTAATTTTGGATCTTCTTCATTTACTGCTTTTATAATTCCCATTACAGCAAAAACTAATATCGCTAGACTTGATACGAATTTAACAAAAGGAACGAATCCTAATAAAAATCCTACAACTCCAATTGTAATAGATTGTGCAGCATGGTATTTAGTTTCTTTAGATGAATCTTTTAATAAGAAAAATACTAAACCACCAATTGGTCCAAATACATATGCTAAAATTTGTTTTGTTTTCTCAGTCATATTATATCTCCTAACTACTTGATTAATATATATTATTATATATTATTTATATTTTTAAAACAAGCCTATTTAATTAAAGCTTATTTATTAATCATTTTTAAAAAATCTTCTTCACTAAGTACAGGTATTTCTAATTCATTTGCTCTAACTAATTTAGAACCTGCATCTTCTCCTGCTATAACATATGATGTTTTAGAAGAAACAGATGATGATGTTTTACCACCATTTTCTTCAATCATATCTTCTATTTCACTTCTCTTAAACTGACTTAATTTTCCTGTTACTACAAATGTAAGATTTTCTAGAATATTCCCTACTTCTCTATCTTCTTCCTTTGTATTAACACCATATTCTTTTAACTTTTCTATTATTTCTCTATTATGTTCATCTTTAAAGAAAGCTATTATATTATCAGCTGTAATTTCACCTAGGTCATCAATTTCAATAAGTTCTTCCTTATTAGCATTAATAAATTTATCAATGTCTTTAAATTCTCTTGCAATAGTTTTAGCAAGCCTTATACCTACATTTGAAATACCTAGTGCAGCTATAAGTCTATATAGTTCATTGGATTTACTTCTTTCAATACTATCAATTAGATTTTGCGCAAATTTAGTTCCATCTTTTTTAAGTGTCATTACATCTTCTAATTCTAATGCATATAGATCTGCTATATTTGATATTAATTTCTTATCTAATAATTGAGCAATTATACTTTCACCAAGTCCTAAAATATTCATACAATCTCTTGATGCAAAATATTCTATAGATCTTTGTAGTTTAGCAGGACAGTCAATATTTATACATCTTAATGCAACTTCTTCTTCAAGTTTTACTAATTCAGAATCACAATCAGGACAATTAGTAGGTATTATAATTTCTCTTTCACTACCATCTCTTTTTTCTTTTACAGTTTTTACAACTTCAGGAATTATATCACCAGCTTTTTGAATTACTACAGTATCTCCAATTTTTAATTCTTTTAACCTTATATAATCAGCATTATGAAGAGTTGTTTTTGAAATTGTTGAACCTGCAACTTCAACTGGTTCTAATATTGCCATAGGTGTTAAAACACCTGTTCTACCAATATTAAATATTACATCTAGTAATTTAGTTTCTTTTTGCTCAGGTGGATATTTAAAGGCAACAGCCCATCTAGGATGTCTAGATGTTGTTCCTAAAATTTCTCTATCCGCTAAATTGTTTACTTTAATAACAGCACCATCAATACTGAAAGTGAAGTCATCTCTTTTATTCCCTATTTCTTCAACTTTTTTAATAGCTTCATCTATCCCTAGAACAACTTCTGCATATGGATTTACATGAAATCCTAAGTCTCTTAAAAAATCTAAAGATTCAGAATGTGTTTCAAATTCTTGTTCAGAATATTGTACATTGAAAATATATATGTCTAATGGTCTAGATGCAGTAACTTTAACATCTTTTTGTCTTAAAGATCCTGCTGCTGCATTTCTAGCATTTGCAAAAGTTTTTAGTCCTTCTTCATCTTGTTTCTCATTTAACTTTTTGAATTCTTCTTTAGATATATATACTTCACCACGAAGAATTATATCTCCATTATATGAAATGTTTTTTGGTAAAGATTTTAATGTTTTAAAATTTTCTGTAACATCTTCACCAACTTCTCCATCACCTCTTGTTGCACCTTGCAAGAACTCACCATTTAAATATTCTAAAGATGCTGATAGACCATCAATTTTGGTTTCTACAATATATTCTATTTCTTCTTTTTCATCTTTATTTAATGCTTTTTTTACTCTATTATCAAAGTCTTTTAATTCTTCTATATCAAAAACATCTTGCAAACTCTGTAATATAACTCTATGTTCTACTTTTTCAAAACTTGATTGTGCAATTCCACCAATTGATGAAGAAAGTGAATCTTCTCTTTTAAATTCAGGGTATTTATCTTCTAAATCCTTTAATCTATTCATTAATTCATCATATTCAAAATCTGTGATTTCAGGTGTATCTAAATTATAGTAAAGATTAGCATGATAGAAAATCTTTTCATAAAGTTCTTCCATTTCTTTTTTTATGATATTTAATTCATTACAAGTTTTTGTTTCGTCCAATTTTATTCCTATTCTTTTTATATTACTATTTATCTTTTACGTTTTTATTTTCTAGTTTTTCTATTTAATTTAATCTTTTATTAAGTCTTTAATATTTTTCATATAATCCCAACCAGAGAAAATTGTTGCAAAAACAGAGATAATTATCATAACTGAACCTATTCCATTGAATATTGCGAAAAAGATATTTAAATCACCTTTCACAAATTCAAATATAGGATTTATATCTATTAATATAAAAGAAATTGCAATCATTTGAGTAATTGTTTTTAATTTCCCCCATATTGAAGCAGCAACAACCTTACCTTCTTTAGTGCTTGCAATCAATCTATATCCAGAAACTGCAAATTCTCTAGTAAGTATAATTATTGGAATCCATGCTGGAATTTTATTCATTCCAACAAGTAAAATTGATGCTGATAGTACTAAAATTTTATCAGCAAGTGGATCTAAGAATTTTCCTAAGTCTGTTACTAATTCTTGTTTCCTAGCAATTCTTCCATCAACAATATCTGTTATTCCACCAATTATGAAAATTACAGCCATTATTAAATTCATTATTGGGATTGTAAGAATCTCTGTTTCTAGGCCTGGGATATATGGTATTATAATTAATAATATTACTAATATTATTCTAAACATACTTAATCTATTTGGTAAGTTCATATTTTCTTTCTTTCTATATATCATTATATATTTTATATTTTATATTTATTGTTTATTGTTTATTGTTTTTTATTTTATTTGTTTGTCTATATCTATTTTGTTGTTTATTTATTCTTTTCATAAAAATTAGCAATTCTTAAAACTAATTCATCATTAAATGATTTACTCATTATTTGCATTCCAATTGCTTTTTCTGATTTCATAGGAATAGAAATTGCTGGAATTCCAGATAAATTTGCTAAAACAGTGTACTTATCTAACAATTCTGTATTCACTTCTTCTAATTCATCTATCCTAGGTGCAATATTTTGTGTTGTAGGCATTATAATTGCATCATATTCAACAAATATTTTATTTAATTCTTCAACTAATAGTCTTCTTAATTGAGCTGCTTTAATATAATATTTATTATAATTTTCTTCACCTAAGAAATATGAGCCAAGAATAATTCTCTTTTTTACTTCTAGTCCAAAACCTTCAGTTCTAGTTTTTTTAACCATTTCTTCATATGATTCACTATCAATTCTATTTCCATATCTAACTCCATCAAATCTAGAAAGATTAGATGATGCTACAGCAGAATTTGTAATTGTATATATTGCTGATAAATATTCTAAATATGGTATTTCTACATTTTCTAGAATCGCTCCATTTTCTTTGAAAAACTCAATTGATTTATTCATTTCTTCTTTAACAATATCAGATGAATCATCAATTAATTCCTGTATATATCCAATTTTCAGGTCTTTTATACCTTCATTTAAAGAAGTTGTATAGTCTTTTTCTAAAACTATTGTATTAGGATCTTTATCATTTTCATTTTTTACAGAAATTAAATTTAATAAAACAGCTGAGTCTTCAACAGTTTTAGTAATCATACCAATATGATCCAATGATGAAGCAACTGAAATTACTCCATATCTTGATATAAGACCATATGATGGTTTGAAACCTACTGTCTTTGTAAATGAAGCAGGTTGTCTAATAGAGCCACCTGTATCTGTTCCTATAGACCATGGTAGTAAATTTCCTGATACCGATGTTGCAGAACCTCCTGAAGAACCTCCAGGTATTCTAGATAGATCTAAAGGATTAAGAGTTTTCTTTAGTTCTGAATTTTGTGTACTAAATCCTATAGCAAATTCATCTAAATTTAATTTACCCATAATGTATATTCCGCTATCTTTTAACTGCTCAATAAATGATGCATCATATGGCGAAATATAGTCTTTTAAAATCTTAGATGATGCTGTTAAGGGAAGTCCTTTTACAGCAATATTATCTTTTATACCAATAGGAAGTTTATATTTTGAATTATATTCATCTATTTCTTCACTACTTAATTCATTACTATCTTTAAATTTATTTACAGATAAAAATGCTCCTAATTTGTCATCTTTTTCATTAATATTTTTTAAATATGCATTATATATGTCATATGATGTAATTTCTTTATTATTTAATTTATTATATAGTTCTTTTACACTTAAATTTATTATTTCCATTAATTACCTTCTTTACTAGGCACTTGATAGAAACCATCAACCATTTTATTTTCATCAAAAATATCTTTTCTAAATTCTTCGCTACTATTTATAATAGTATCGTCATTGAATCTATTACTAATTTTATTTTCTAATACCGAAAATAATGGTTCTACACCTTCTGTATTGACTTTTTCTAATTCATCACATTTTATAATTATATTTTGAATCTCTTTTTCTAATTTTAAAATATCATCTTCAGACATTTCAAAATTTGAAGATTCCATAATATTAATAAAATTTTCTCTTTCCATATCTTTTCCTTGTTTGTTTTTTATTTATAATTTGCTATTATTATTTATTTCTTATTTATTTTCCATTTTAGCTTTAAACTTTTTAATATTAAATGCTTTAATAATGTCTAATGCTGCAAGCATTCCATCATTAGTAGCTCTTGCTACTTGTTTAATTCCTTTTGTAGCATCACCACCAGCATAAATTCCAGGAACATTAGTCTTTCTGTTCTCATCTATAATTATAGCATCACCATCCATCATTAAACCTAATTGCATTGCAAATGATTTATTATTAGCTTCAACAGCTACAAATATTCCTCTTGTATTTAATTGAGAACCATTGTCAAATTCTAATGTTTCTAATACATCACCACCAAATACCTTTGCTATCTTTTCTTCTCTTACTTCTATTTTTTCTGGATTTTCTTTTTGGAATTCTACGATTTCAGGAATAGCAGTTGCTCCATCTGTTAAAATATATATTCTATTAGCAGTATTTAAAAGCATTCTTGCTTCTTCAATAGCATATTCTGTATTACCATATACACCAACATCTTTGTCTTTATAAAAGAAACCATCACATACTGCACAATATGATATACCCTTACCTTCAAATTGATTTACATTTTCAATATTTAATTTCATTCTTTTAAAACCAATTCCTAAGAATATAAAAGATGTTTCAAATTCTTCCTCATTAGTTTTTACAATATATGATTCACCAGTGAATTCTATTCTTAAAACTTCTGCTTCTAAAATTTCGACACCCAAATCTTTAGCATGTTGTTCACCTTTTTCTTGTATTTCTGGACCTGTTGTTTGACCTAATGGATATACATTTTCAATATCCATTATAGTTTCTAAAATACCTTTATCTTTACCTATTGCTAAAACACCTAGATTCCCTCTCTTTAAATATATTGCTGCCGACATTCCTGCAGGCCCTCTTCCTATAACTATTGCATCATATTTTTTCATATTACCTCTCTTCTATAACTTTAATTTCTTGTTTAATAATTTTTCTGTATTCTTCTAAAGTTAATTTTTTATTTGTTTCCATTCTTTTTAATACTTGTATTTGCCTTTGCTTAGCAAGATCAGGATTCTCTCTAGGATCATACACTGATGGTGCATTAGGCACTCCTGCTAAAAAGGTTATTTCATTTAAATCTAATTCATCTAATTCTTTACCAAAATATCCTAGAGCTGCTTCTTTGATAGAATAATATCCACTCCCAAAATATGAATTATTCACATATAATTCAAATATTTCTTCTTTAGAAAATTCTTTCTCTAACTCCAATGCTGCAAACATTTCACTTATTTTTCTAGAAAAAGATGTTTCTTGTGTAAAGAATATATTTTTTGCTAATTGTTGAGTAATGGTACTACCACCTTCAACCAATTCCTTTGTTCTATAATTATTTCTTATTGCTCTACCAATTGACCTTAGATCAACTCCTTTATGATTATAATATCTACCATCTTCAACAGAAATTACTGCATCTACATATCTCTCAGGAAGTTCATCAAATGTAGAATAAAGTTCTTTGTTTTTAGCTTCATCTATCTTTTCATTCCATTTATTACTAACTTTAAATTCTTTGAATTTTGTATATTCAGCTAGTATGTATATAGAAAACAATATTCCTACTAAAGTCACTGTTATTATTATAATTTTTAATATCATATTTATTACTTTTTTCATTTCCTTATTATATCAAAACCTTCTTTTTATTGCTATACCATTATAGATTGTTTTGTTTTAATTTCAATCTTTTGATTCTTTTTTATTAATATTAATTTCTACTTCAGATATTGATTGTGCAATTATTTTAGGCTCATCATTTTCTTTAACAGAAAGTCTTCCAACAATTCCTATTATCTTATCTTCAACTAAAATATCTTTGCTTTTTTCATATATTTGTTCAAATACTAACACTTCAAAACTTCCATAAATATCTTCAACTTCTAATATTGTTAATATTTTACCATTTCTAGTATATCTTTTAACAACAGAATTTATAATACCTGCAAATTTAATATTCTGATTATCTCTGAAATTTGGAGTTTTTCCTTCTTCAATTTCAGCCATAATTTCAGCCTTATTTCTTCCATTTATATTAACTATTCTTTCTAGATATTTATATATTTTATCTAATGGATGTCCAGATACATATATTCCCAACATTTCTTTTTCATATATAAGTTTTTCTCTGTCACTTATATCAGGTAATTGAATATACATATCATCTTTCATCTTCTCTTGGTCAACTAATTCTGTATCAAAAAGTGATGACTGTCCTTCCATAATATTTCTATCTTCATTATGTAGATAATCTATTATATCTTCAAATGAAGCAATTAGAGTTCCTCTATTTTGATCTAATGAATCAAATGCTCCAACTTTAATTAGTGATTCGATTGTCTTTTTATTAACTCCAAGATCTTTAGTTCTTTTAATAAAGTCATCAAAGGTTTCATAATTGCCATTTAATTTTCTTTCTTCAACAATTGCTTCAACTTGAGAAATTCCTGCACTTTTAACTGAACCTAATCCAAATCTTATCTTATTATCTGTTACTGCAAATTTAACAAATGATCCATTTATGTCAGGTTTTGTTACTTCAATTTTTCTTCTTTTAGCTTCTTCAATATATAGTGGTATTTTATCAAGATTTCCTAGATAACTATTTAGTGTTGCTGATAACATTTCTCTTGGATAATACGTCATTAAATATGCAGTTTGATATGAAAGCATTGCATATGCTGCAGCATGAGATTTATTAAATGCATATCCTGCAAATTCAGCCATTTCATCAAATATCTTATTTGCAGATTTTTCAGTTACTCCATTTCTAACAGCACCTTCAACAATAATATTTCCTTTGCTATCTTTTTCACCATGGACAAATCTTTGTCTTTCCTTTTCCATTACATCTTGGTCTTTTTTACCCATTGCTCTTCTTAATATGTCTGCTTGTGCAAGTGAATATCCACCTATTCTTCTTGCAATATCCATTACCTGTTCTTGATAAACCATTGTACCATATGTAACTTCAAGCATTGCTTCTAATGCTTTATCCGTATATTCATATATACCTGTTCTCTTACCTCTAATATATCTTGGAATTTGATCCATAGGACCTGGTCTATAAAGTGAAACACCTGCAATTATATCTTCAATATTGTCTGGCTTTAATTCTTTCATGAATCTAATCATACCAGGTGATTCAAATTGGAATACAGCTAAAGTATGACCATCTTGCCAAAGTTTAAATACTTCTGGATCTGCCATTTCTTCATCTATTTTTTTGTCACAATTCCTACATTTTCCGTATCGTCCTTCTTCTACCATTTCCAATGATATATCTATTTCATCTAGCTTTTTATCCATATTTTTTATAAAAGCTTCATCCTGTTCCTTCATATAAACCTCTGTACCTAAATCTCCTGGATGATTATCATAACTAGATAGTTCATTTACATTTCTTTCCATAGATTCTTCCCTTGATGACTTTAAGTCTTCTCTAGATTTTAAAAGTTTTTCTCTCTCTTCAACTAATCTATTTTTAAAATGTTTAATTTTTTCCCTTTCCATTATTATTCCTCCTCCAATAAGCTATAGCTTTAATATGCCCTTGACAGGAATAAGAATTCGGCAATATTAACTTTTATCATTTACCAATAGCTATATTTAAATCCATTAGGTTTTCT
>CAZMFV010000025.1:2299-13940 GCA_964565695.1 uncultured Lachnospiraceae bacterium | reverse complement strand
AAATGCTTCTATGTTTTCCATTGTTATAATATAGTCTAAAACTACATTATATTCATTTAAGAAATAATTATATGAAAGTGTAACTAAGTTTTGCCAAAGTAATTTTAATTGATTACCTTCTTTCCAAGGACTTACATAACCACCTTTTACAAAATTATATATTACATCTCCTTCTATATGCACAGATTTATCTAATCTATTTGCAATTTCATCAGATATTGTTGATTTGCCTATTCCAGCAGGGCCTGTTATTAAATACAATGTAATCATATTTCCTCTTTTCCTTATACTTATTTAAGTTTAAGATAGTACTATTATAGCATAAAAAGCTCAAAATGTATAGTTTTAGGCTATTAAAACTCTCTCAAAGCTTGATATATAAAGAAAAAGAAGAAGGGAATCCCTTCTTCTTAAAAAATCAAATTAGTGAGGTGCCACTGTTGGTTCCATGTTTTCGGCTTTGTAAACAATAAATGCTTCTAATCTATCAAACATATCCATAGCTTGTGCTTGAACATGTTCTTTAGAAAATTCGACAACATTTCTCATTCCTGCAACATAATTCTTTTCGACAGCAATTTCAAAGGCTTCTTTGAAATATAGGCCAAAAGGAAATGCAGTAATAAAGAAATAGTAGTCTGCATCACTGTCACGGTCTGGTCCGAAGATTGTTCTTTCTTCTACAAAGGCATTATATATGCCTTCAGAGATTTCAGAATTTTCAATCTTAGACTTTTCCCAGCCTTCAATTTCCATCATGTCTAAATGCGCTCTTGCAAATAAACTATCAAGTTTATCAGCATCGCGAATTAGTTTAGCGAAGAATACTTCTTCATCTGAAAGGTAATCTTCCTCAATTTCTATCTTGCTATGAAACCAGATAGAAGAAGTTATGAGGTGATCATACCAATTCATTGGTACAAAGTACCTGAGAAGTTCAGAAGAATCAGCTTTCAAAATTTGAACCGCACCATCAGCGTGGTTAATTGTTGAAATTAATTTTTTCTTATCTTCTTCACTAACAGCATCATAATCCCAGAAACTTGCGTTTTCAGTTAATTGAGGTGCACGGAAAATATCGTGCAGTAAGGCGATTATTTTAGCTATAAAAATCTGTTCACTTGATAGTGACATCATTCTAGCAAGTTTTTCAGAGTTCTGAATAACTCGTAGGGTGTGCCCTATCTTGTGTTTGATTTGTATGATAGAGGTATCAAAGTTATCCTCTAACCAAGCAAAATATCTAGCCCTTGCTTCTTCAAAGAGATCTTCAAAGAAAGCTCCTCTAATTTCTTCACACAATTCGTCTACATACTCGTTCCGAAGAACATTAGTAGCATCTCCTAAATTAAGATTTGTAGAAATTTCCTCCATAGCCAGAACAGTTACCTCGCGTTCAAAGTTACATCTTGTCATTCCTCTTAGTGTTTGTTGAACGTTTAATCTTGTCATTTTTTTCTCCTTTCTGACTTACAAGTCAGATTCAGTAATATTGACAAGTACTATTATAACACTTTTTTGTTCATTTTTCAATATTTCTTATGTCATATCTTTATAATTTGTATTACATATTAAAAACTATAAATATTTTTAATTGTATTATTAAATTAAATTAAATTATATTATATTATTAAATCATTTTCTAATGCATAAGGTATTATCTTATTTTTTATAACAGATGATAAAGGAATTTCCCTATTATTAGTATCAAACCAAATGAAATCTCCTATTTCATCTGATGTTGTAAACTCTCCTTCTAATATTCCATTATATTTAAAAATATGCATATGTATTTTTAAATTAGGATCACTAGATGCTGTTTCAATAAAGTCCATAATAAATTCAACTTTAGATTCATCAAATACAGCCTTATCTCCTAATTCTTCATGTGATTCTCTTATAGCTGCATCTAAAACACTTTCACCTTCATCAACACCACCACCAATTAATTGATATGTAGGCCTTTTTCTTGGCTTGCATAGTAGTAGTTTTTTATCTTTAAAATATAGTGTCCCAACTACTTTTATTATCTCATTATCATTCATATTTGCATCCTTTTAACCATTTATATTTTATATCCTTTTAATCGCACCCGACATAATGTTATGATTATGTTTAGTTTTTATTGTATATTCTATTTCATCAATTGGAGTAGTAAATATAATTTTCGATGGAAAAGAAATAGTTTCATTCGGATTAATATCTTTCTGAATATACTTAAAAATAATTTCTTCTTCTGCTTCTATAACTTCATAGTCTGACTCATATTCTATTAACTCGTAATAATATTCTTTTTTACTTTCAAAATCAGGAGAGGACCATCCACCAATCGGAAGTTTATAAGAGATCGGAGGAGAAGGCGGAATTCTTATTTCTTTTTCTCTATATTTATTTACATTTTTATATTTATCAAAACTTAACAAATCATTTAAAATATTATTATCTAAAACTTCGTCTATTAAGTCTCCATATGGAACAGGAAATTTTCTAATTTCTAAAAAACTTTGTTTAGGAATAGATAGAGATACTTCTATATCTTCATCAAATACTTTACCAACGTTTTCAATTACTAAATTTGTATAGTATAAACTTGATACTTCTTTTGTAAATTTTTCTTTCGATAAATAATCAATAATATATTCTGCTAAATTTTGAACTAAGTTATATTTTCTTTTTTCATCATCTGTTCCATTATATGTTGAAGCAATAAGAGGCATATTAAAACAAGTTAAATTTCCTAACGAAAAAAAATCATCAACTAAATTTATTTTATTTTCTTTAGCATAATATTTAGTTATTTTTTTTTCATTTTCTTTAATAGTTACATAATCACCCACTACATATGTTCCATTATTTCTTTTTGAAAGTACAATAGAATTTATTTCATCTATTTGTTTTTTTATAAAATTCGGAAAATTACTATTGTTAAAAATAGATTCATATTTTTTTAATTTAAACGAATTTGTTTTATTTCCGTTAATTAACCCTCTTATTTTAATGTTGCTTTTATTAGATTTTTGTTTTTCATTATAAATTAAATCAAAATCACTACGTAAAACTTTAACATTTTGCTCTCCTTTTCTAATTCGAGTAGAACCTTTTTGTAATTTTCTATATTGTTTGCTCAAACAATATGGTCTATCTCGATTTTCTTTTCCAATCTTAAAAATTCCAAATTGAATTCCTTTTATTTCAACAACATCAAATTTGATTATTACGGTTGGTTCTATATTATTTGTGATTAAGGATTGATAGTTCGATCCATCTTGAATTTTAGAATTATCAATACTTTTAAATTCTTTTGTTCCATCTTTATTCAGTTTTACCCCTGTTATTATATATTTATCATCGCAACTATGTGCATTGGCAAATGACATTATATCTACAATAAAATGTTCTTTTATATCTCGATTTGAAAAATCATATATATCTCTTTTAAAATCGAGATATTCACATTCTACACCGTTGTCAATAAAATTTTTAATTAAATCTTTATCAAACATATACTACTCTCCTATTAATAACATCATCTTATATCAATTATAAGATAAAAAAAAGAAATGAACAAACATTTGTTCATTTCATCATATTATCATAACTTAGTCCTATAAAAATCTTTTTTACAATCATATTTATATTACCTAAAGTTGAAGTTTATTCTTTTATTTCAAAATATTTTGCATCAATAGTGGTAACAGAATCTTTTGTCTTAGTTAAAGCTCTGGTCACTTCAGTAGTACCAGTATATACTCCATAAAAAACTACTATATCATCTTCTAAAATACGAGGTCTTATATCTTTAGTATCAATAGAAACATACCATTCTTTCTTTAAGTAAGTATCGTCATTCCATAAATCATAGTCTTCATATAAGCGGAAACCACCTTTAGTAAACCAACCACCAGACATGATTTGATATATTTCCCCTACAACCTTTATCGGCTTTCCTTCATATTTTTCAGGATTTCGTGCAAGTTCTTTCCAATCAATAGTTTGTGCAGATGCAATAAAATTCTCTTTTTCCTCTTTCTCTTCTTTCTTACGTTTCTTCTCATCTTCCGCTTTTTGTGCAGCTATTTCTTTTTCTCTGGCTATTTTTTCTTCTTCTTTTTTCTTGTTATTTGCATCAATTTCAGCAGAATATTTTTCTTTTATGCTAGATAGTTTATTTTTTAAAATATCGCTATCTGGTATTTTTTTAACACCTTGTTCTAATATAGTAATTGCTTCCGAGTATTCTTCTAACGCAATATAATAATCTGAAAATAATTCATAAACCTTTTCTCTCTCAGGATTATCACTTAAGTCTTCGTCAAGCATTGTCTTAGCTGCTGTAAAATCACCTGATTTAATAGCACTTTCAACTTCACCCATACGTTTGCCAAAATTAATAGAAGAAGAGATCCCACTAATAACACCCAAAATCAATATTATTAATAGAATCTTTCCCCATGTAGGTAAATTTCCCCAGAATTTTTTTAATTTTTCCATTTATAGACCTCCCTTTATTTATTAATTAATTTTATTATATCAATAAGCGATTTAAAGTCAATAAAAAGCGACATCATTACCAGATTAACCATTGTTAATTACTAGAAAAAAGATTACCCTTAAATGACCTTTCTAAACTCTCAATTGCAGACATTTCAATTTGAAAAGGTTCATCAGAAGTATTAAATGCTATAATTTCATTAATTTAATAATATTATTTTCTTTTAAAAATCATGCAGTAACTTACCATATGTTCTTAATAAATCAGAATCATAAATTTTATTAAATCACTTATTTTCTTTTTAAAAAAGAGAGATAGTTATATCTCTTTTCTCTTTACTTAATAGTTGTATAAATCCAAAGAAAGTAACCTATATAAGTTTATTTTAATGCAATTTATATTAAATCAAATTTAAAATCATGCATTTTCTTCTTGTCTTCTATTGTATATTTTAAAATATTAATTACTATTTCTTTTAATCTAAAAGCTACACTGCTTAATATCCAATTTTCTTCTTTAAATTCTCCGAAATCATAATATGCCTCAGTATTATACGCATTATCAAACTTTTTAAGCTCTTTTTTCAATGTCTTGTAATTTCCATGAACTAATCTAGAACGTATATTATAGAGACTTATCGAAAAATCATCTATCTCTTTGTCAGTAAGTTCTTTAAGATTAATAAAATATCTTATTTTCTTCTTATATTGGTCTGTAATGCTATTTTCCTTAGGATTGCTAGGATTAACTATTAACATTTCTATTAACAGACTATAAAGAAGAATAGAATTAGTAGGATGATCAGAGTCATTAGCAGTTAATAAGGTTTCAATAATAAAATCTAACCTAAAATAATCATTTATACCTTCTAAAAAATTATCTAGGTTTTCACCAAAATTTTTAAGAGCAAAAACCTTTACATCATATTCTTCTGCTATGTTTTTATAGTATTGATAACCAATATAATGATGCTCTTTTCTCTTTTTATAAGTTTTCATCCATAAGTTATCCAGAATATTATGCCTGTCTCTTTGCCACATTGGATAACCATCATAAAAAGCAACTCTTATCTCATCTCTTTTAAATTCAGTATCTCTTAATAGATTAAATAAAAATAATATTTTATATTCTATTTCATACTCATTAATAGGATTTATTAATGCTTTCAAACCTTTATTTTTTTCCGAAAAATATTCATCATCCTCCACTATTAACGTATCTTCAGAAGGAATAATTTTTAAAACATTTAATCCTTTAGCTATAAAATTTAGTATATTTTTATTTTCTATTTTAAATTTATCATTTTTATAATAATTATCTTCCAAATACAGTTCGATTTCTTTTTTATAATCTTTATTCTTTTCTAATTTTTGCTTATACTCACTTATTAGTAGTGATTCTACATATTTAATTGAGTCATTATTTTTTGAATTTTTCAAATATAATCCTAATTTTTTTGATATACAAATAGGATTTGTTATTTTAAATAAATCCGTTATAACCATAAAACCTCCAGAATTTATTATATCATTATTTAATTAACAAAAAAAGAATGAAATTAAGTCCATTCTTTCTTCATTTTTACCGCAAAACCACCTATAAAACAAATAATGTTCGCGTAATCACAATATGGCAGGGGCTGAGAGAATCGAACTCACACCAACGGTTTTGGAGACCGGTATACTACCGTTATACTAAGCCCCTACAATGTATTAAATTATAGCATGATAAAGTTTTTTTATCAAGATTTTATAATAGAGAACACCCAAGAATTTAAATTTAAATTCCTGGGTATATTTTTACTAGCTGATTAAACGAAGGTACTCGTGGTATCCTCTGTTTATTCTTCTAATTTCTTCTAGCAAACTCTCTACAAGTTTATTAAAACCATAAAGAATGAACCAACCAAGGAAGCAATAGAAGATATAAATCCAAAATTGCTTATCAGTTATTTCGTTAAGCTCAGAAGTTTGAACTACAGCTAGCATGAAAATAAAAATAATGAATCCTAGCATAAAAATTGTGCCTTGCGTAAATTTTAAAACCCTAACAGTTTTTAGAACTTTCCGTCTTCTTTTTTTCATTTCTATCTCTCCTTTTTATATTAGACCAGTAAATAGTCTATAATTAAATAATGTAAATACAGTATATTTAATTAATTTTGTTTAATCAATCATTTGCATATTTCTTAATATATACTTAATAATTCATATTTAGATATTGATATTAATATTTAGCTATAAAAAAAACTGAGATCTTTATCTCAGTTTTTATTATAATTGTTACTAGTAAGTAAATAGTTAATTATTCTATTATCAATCTATTTATTACTATTTTTTTATTATTATTTAATTGCTTATATTATTTATTTAATTGTTTAATTATTTTTTGTTTTATTTTGTTTTATTTTGGTTTTAAGCCTTGTTTTCACTTCCAAATACATTCTTTATTTTATGATGTACAGTATCATATATAGCTTCTCTTGCTTTTCCTAAATACTTTCTTGGATCAAAATCTTCTGGTACATTATCAAATTGTTTTCTAATAGAAGCTGTTTGTCCTAATCTTAAATCAGTATCAACATTAATTTTAGAAACACCTTTTTCGGCAGCTTCTTTTAATATTTCATCAGGAACACCTTTTGCACCATCTATTTCTGCACCATATTTATTAGCTTCTTCTAAGAATTCTTCAATTACAGTTGAAGCACCATGTAGTACTATTGGAGTGTCTGAAATTAATTCTCTAATTTCTTGTAATATATCAAATCTCAGTTTTGCTTCACCTTTAAACTTGTATGCACCATGGCTTGTTCCAATTGCTATTGCAAGTGAATCACAGCCTGTTAATTCAACAAATTCTTTAGCCTGTTCTGGTATAGTAAATTTAGCATCACTTTCATCAACATTAACTTCATCTTCAATTCCAGCCAATGTTCCAAGTTCAGCTTCTACAGTAACACCTCTTGGATGTGCATAATCTACAACCATTTTAGTAATTCTAACATTTTCTTCAAAAGGTAGTGATGAACCATCATACATTACTGATGAATAACCTGCATCAATACACTTCTTACAAGTCTCAAAATCAGGTCCATGGTCCAAATGAAGAGCAATTGGTATATTAGTCTCCTCTATAGCTGCATCAACTAAATTAAGCACATATGGAAGTCCCATATACTCTATTGCAGCTCTTGATGTTTGTAATATTATTGGTGAGTTTAAATCATTAGCAGCTCTTGATATTGCTTGAACATTCTCCATATTATTAAAATTAAATGCACCTATTGCATAACCTTCTCTATTGGCTTTTTCAAGCATTTCTTTAGTATTAACTAACATTGTATTCTCCTTTAATTTATATATTGTTTCTTTATATCTTTTATTTTCAAACATATATGAACCTATTATAGCAATGTCTACACCAATGTTTCTTAAAAGTTTTGAATGAACTAATTTAATACCACCATCAACTGATATTAATAAATTAGGATTAATTAATTCTTTTTCTTGAATTGCATATCTTATCTTGTCTGTAATATTTCCTAAATACCCCTGTCCACCATAACCAGGTTCAACAGACATAATTTGAAGTATATAGATTTTATCCATATACTTCTTTATGCTATTTACACTAGTATTAGGCTTAATAGCAAGCCCTGGCTTTACACCATATGATTTAATTTGTTCTATATATTTTATTATTTCTTCATCAGATAATCCTTCTGGATGAAATATAAGTGAATGTGGTTCTAGTGAAGCAAATCTATCTATATTATCTTCTAAGTCTTCAGTCATTAGATGTACTTCAACTGGAATCATTGTTATATTTTTTAATTTAGAAAACTTATCATACATGTCTTCTAAATTATTTTGCTCAACAAATTTACCATCCATTGAATCTATATGAAAATAGTCTATATTTGATGCTTCTAAATTATATATCTCTTTAGAAAATTCTATGTCATTTTTTAAACTTAGTATTGAAACTGAAATTTCCATTTCATCCATTTGTTTTCTCTCTTTTCTTTTGTTTATTTATTCAACTTTGCTTTTTAAGGAATACTATATTTAGTAGTATCATAAATTTTTATTTGCATTTTTTTCTTTAATTCACCATTTACTAATAGTCTAAGTTCTACAGGATCACCATAGTCTGTAACAGAGAATTTAACTTTAAAGTTTTCATTTGTGTTTTTAATTGTTTGATTATTAACAAATGTTTCATAATCAACTTCTAAATATACTTCAATATCTGTTTCATCACCATCTGCTACTTGTAATAATTCTTTGAAGTTTATTGTTACTTCACCTTCTTTTACTTCTGCTGGCTGTGATACATATACCTTAATAGTGTCACCTTCTTTAACAATTTTACCCATAGATGGTTCAGTATATTGTACCTTATCTTTTTCATGTCCTGATATAGTGTATTCTATACTTGATTTTAATTTTAATTCTTTAAGTTTTCTAACTGCATCTGATTCTGATAATCCTCTTAAATTTGGAACTTCAACATCCTTATGTTCTTGTCCCTTATTTACATATACTTTAACAGGTTTTGAAAGAGAATGTTTCTCTCCTTCTTCTGGTTCTATTTTTAAAACAGTTCCTACTTTAATTTCTTTATCTTCATTAAATTCTTCAATAAATTCTATTTTGAATTTAAGTTTTTCTAATTCTTTTTGTACTTCATCCTTAGTTTTACCAACTAAGCCTTCTGGTATTTTCTCTTTTTCTTCACCCTTACTTACATAAACTTTAAAAACACTCTTAGTTTTTACTTTAAAGTTTTCTTGATATCTAGGATCTTGATCATATACATAATCTTTTTCAACTTCTTCATTATGTTCTTCAATGAATTCAACATTTTTGAATCCACTTTCTTCTAAAAGTTTTTTAGCTTCTTTTTTAGTAAGTCTCTCCTTACCAAATTCTCCTGTTAGATTAGGAATAAAAGCTTCCTTGTTTGATCTCTTATTATTTATTAGGATACCAACAAATACTAATATTATTACAAGTGCTAAAGATAGACCTATAATTAATGTTGGTTTTAACCATGGTTTTTCATCAAAAACACTTGGTTCAGCTTCATCAACTTTTACTCTATTAGGAATAGTTGGAATAATTCTAGTTATAGAATCTTTTAGACTTGAATCAACATTTCTAAAATCTACTTCTGGATCTTTATTTAAAATTTCTAAATCAATTAACATTTCAGATGCTGATGCATATCTTGCATTATTATCTTTTTCCATTGCCTTTAATATTATTTGATTTAATCCTTTTGGAATATTCTTATTTATTTCAATTGGTGGTTGAGGTTTTTCTTGTACCTGTTTTAATGCAACTGATACTGCTGTATCTGCATCAAAAGGAACTTTTCCTGTAACCATTTCATACATAACTATACCTAATGAATAGATGTCTGATTGTTCATTTGTTGCTCCACCTCTAGCATGTTCTGGTGATAGATAATGAACAGATCCCATTGTATTTCCAAATGCTGTCATTGTAGCTGTTGTAATAGCTTTTGCTATTCCAAAATCTGTAACCTTTGCAACACCATCTTCTGTGATAATTATATTATGAGGTTTAATATCTCTATGTACTAATCCATTTTTATGTGCAACATCTAAAGCTTGTGCTATTTGTTTTGCAATATCAATAGACCATTTCCAAGATAATTTCTTTTCATCTCTTATAATATCTTTTAAGGTTTTTCCTTTAATAAGTTCCATAACAATATAGTAAATTTCATTTTCATTTCCTACATCATATACAGACACAATATTAGAATGAGTTAAAGATGCAGCAGATTGTGCTTCTTGATTAAAGCGTTTTATAAATTCACTATCAGTAGTGTATTCATCTTTTAAAACCTTTAATGCAACATCTCTATTAAGTTTTTTGTCTTTAGCGCGATAAACAGTTGCCATTCCACCAATGCCAATCTTTTCTATAACCTCATACTTATTGCTAATCAATTTCCCCACTAGATTCATAAAAAAATCTCCTTATTAATTATATTTTAAAACTATAACTGAAACATTGTCTGTTCCACCTAGTTCATTTGCTCTATTTATTAATTTTTCAGCTATGTCTTCATCAAAAGAATCTAATACTAATTCTAAAATTTCATTTGATTTAACTAGATTAGTTAATCCATCTGAACAAATTATTAATATATCATTTTTATTTAAATTAAGCTGTACTAATTCAGCTTCAACTACTATTTCTGTACCAATAGCCTTTGTTATCATATTCTTATCAGGATGTTTAGATGATTCTTCTTTTGTTATCTTACCATCTGATATAAGTTTTTGAATATAGCTATGGTCTGTTGTAAGTTTCTTTATTTTTCTATCTCTTATTAAATAAACTCTACTATCACCAACATGCCCAATATATGCCTTGTTTTTTATAATAAGTACAACTTCTAAAGTTGAACCCATTTGATTTAATTTTTTATCTGATTTTGCTTTTTCAGAAACAACCATATTTGCATATTCAATAGATCCATTTACAAGTTTTAATATGTCATCATCATCTTCAAAAGTTATTTCATAATTATTCATAATATATGAGCGAACAGCAGTAACAGCAAGTTGACTAGCAACATCACCACCTTGATATCCACCCATACCGTCTGCTAGTATATAAACATTAATTCCTAAATCATCTTCAGCTAAATAAATTGCATCTTCATTAATGTCTCTAGCCTTACCTAAATCTGATTTCCCAAAAACTTCCACTTGTTTATGTACTCCTTTTTCTTAATTGTCCACATGCTGCATCTATGTCACTTCCAAGCTCTCTTCTAATTGTTGCAACAATTCCATGTTCATTTAAATAATCTCTATATTCTAAAACTTTTTCATCTGTACTCTTTTTAAAATCTGCTTCATCAATTTCATTTATTGGAATTAAATTAACATGTGATTTGACATCCTTTATTAATTCAACCAATCTTTTTGCATCATCTAAATTATCATTTTGATCTTTAATTAATGCATATTCAAATGATACTCTTCTTCCTGTTTTCTCAGTATAATATTTTACAGATTTTATTAATTCTTCTAGATTGAATCTTCTATTTATTGGCATTATTGCAGATCTATTTTCATCAGTAGTTGCATGTAATGATATA
>CAZMFV010000025.1:0-2289 GCA_964565695.1 uncultured Lachnospiraceae bacterium | reverse complement strand
AAGTTGATATTGATATATGTCTTGCACCTATTTCTAAACCTTTATGATAATTAATATTTTCTATTGCAATAACTAAATTATCAAAATTATCTAATGGTTCACCAATTCCCATAAATACTACATTTGATATTCTAATATTTTCTAATCTTTCAACTTCTATTATTTGTTCAATAATTTCACCTGCTGTTAGATTGCCTGAAAATTTAGCCTTTGTTGATGCACAAAATGTACATCCCATCTTACATCCTTTTTGTGTAGAGATACAGATTGTATAACCATGATTGTATTTCATTAAAACTGTTTCAATTGCATCAGATGTCGGTAGTTCAAATAAGTATTTTTTAGTTCCATCTTTTGATTCTTGTTTTTTAAGTAATTTTAGTTTTTCTATATAGAAATTTTCTTTTAATTTTTCTCTAAGTTCTAAACTAAGATTTGTCATTTCATCAAAAGATTCGACTTTTTCTTTATATAACCAAAAATATACTTGTTCAGCTCTATATGGCTTTTCATTGAAGCTTTTAAATAATTCCTTTAGTCCATCTAGAGTGAACTCTTTTATTCCTTGCATTAAATATTAGTATTCCTTTATATAAATATAATTTGATAGTTTTATTATATATATAACTGACAGAAGTTGCAAGATATAATTATTTAACTTTAATTAAAGAAAAACACATTGAACAATTGTCCAATGTGTTTAAAAAGATTATTTAACGAGTAAGTAAGCTTTTCCTTCTCTACCTTCAATCATACCGTAAACTCTTACAATACTAGTAGCTAAGTATTCAACTTTAAATTTATGAGAACATTTAATTTCTTTTACATTCCCATTTAATTTAGTATTAGTTGAATAGAAAGCGCTAAAACTAAAGTTATAGTTTTCTAAATCTTCAGAATTGACTATTCCTACATGGAAATCTTTCCGTCGATCAACATCAAAACTTTGACCTGATAGATGAAGAAAATTTTCTCTTAGTTCATCTATTATTAAAAATAATACATCTTCTAATTTAAGATAAAATATTGGTTTTATCTCACCAGAATACTCTTTTTCAACAAGATTAATTTTAACATCCATCTCATAGCCATTAGGTTCTTCTTCACTATAGGTTAAGAAACACTCATCTTCTGCTTCAATGAAAGAACCATCCTCTAATAGTATCCTTTGTTCTGCCTCTTCAATATAGAAGTGGCGATCTGGAAATTCTGTTCCATAGTAAGGATGTAGTTCATGCCTCATATCAGTTTTGAACATGGGATTATCAGGTTCAAATAGTAACCAGCCATACCTTTTCCGTAATATTTCTCTTTTCATTTTTACCTCCTCTTATCTCTAATAGAGACTAGATAGTTGTTAAAGATAGGTAGATTATAACATGAATTTCAAAAAAGTCATATTTATTCTATACCAAAGAAAAAACTCTTAGAATAATTATTCTAAGAGTTTTAATATAGTACAAATTTTCGATTCATTTTTGTTCAGCGTCTATCTACTTTTAGATAGGCTCTAGCATGTCCAATTTCTTTAAACAAGGCTTTGAATAAAAAAAGATCTGAACCAATAGCTTGGTAGTCTAACATTTTTTCACTATAAGCCCATTCAGTGCCACCATTTGAGAAAAAGAATGGTGTAAAACCAAAATCTCTACCTCTCATAGGGAAAGTTTTAACTTCACCTAAATAGTATTTTTCTTCAATTGGCTTATCATAAGAAATGTCGATAGTTAGATATTGATTTCCTCTTTCATCTACAAGCAAATATAGATTTACTTCTAATTTTACAACTACTAGAGGTTTAATTACAGTAATAAAAATTCCAACACCTGGTCTAGTTATGTCCAAACTAATATTTCGATTAACAACTGGTTCTTCATAAGACTCAGCTATTGTGCTTAATCCTGATTCTATTAAGATAGATTCAGGTCGTAACCACAATTTCTCATCATCTTGAACAATGTAGAAAGGTGCAGCTGGGCACGCTTCCTTTGATTCATAAACAGAATATCTAATTCCTTTTTTGAAAACATCATTGTCCACATCAACCATTAACCATCCATGACCCCGTTTTCTACTATACATTTCCTTCCTCCTTTAAAAAGTTTTTATAGGATTAAATTTACATAACTATATTATACCACAAATCCTTTAAATCTCCTAATCATATAGCTTGTATACTATTCTATTTAATAAATTCAAAATCTTTATTTTAACAAATTTATACAAAAACTTATGCAAAAGAAAAAGCTTCTAAGATTAATTAATCTTAGAAGCTTAAATCATTAAATG
>CAZMFV010000024.1:0-14045 GCA_964565695.1 uncultured Lachnospiraceae bacterium | reverse complement strand
TTCACTAATTAATAAAATATATTGAATTATTTGAACAAAATTTGTTAAAATTACGTATGCATAACTATTTGATCTTAATTTTCAGCTTATTCGGTAAGAACTAAGTTTATTGAAGCGCATTTATAAAATAATTAGGAGGTAAATAATGATAGAATTAGAGGAATTAAATGTAATTGGAACTAAGATTAAATCTTATCCAATGTTAATCCCTGTTCAAAATTCTATGATATATGTTGAGCCTGTTTATCAAATATATGTAAATAAAAACAATCATGCTATATTAAAGAAAGTTATAGTTGCAAATGGAAGCAAGGTTGCTATTGGAAACAACCTACAATCAGCTATAAGCAATTTATTCTCAGACCTAGCTATAAATATTGATATACATGATCCTTTAGATAGAGAGCTAATAATAGAAGCAATTATTAGGATGAATACAACACTAGAAAATGCAGTAAATTCTAAAAATCTTCAAAATATAGGAAGATATACAGAAGAACTAAATTCATTAATTAATCAATTAAAAAACTTAGATGAAAGTATTAAAAAGAAAGAAAATACTGAAAATAAAAACAATAAAAATATCAGAGAAACTGAAATAGTTGATGATGAATTTATTTTTAATGAATTAGAAGAAGATTTTATTTTTTAATAAAATATTTTAATTAAGTAAAAACTTTGTGACAATTCTGATTTTGTTGAAAAATAGCCTTAAATATGGTATAATTTAATCATATTTATAAATAATATGTACGAAAGGAAAATAATATGGTAGTAAAAAAGGATGGCTTTGAAATAAGTAAGGAAGAGCTAGAAGAAATTAAAAAAGACCACTTTGAAAGACAAGTTGAAGAAGGATTTGTTGAGGAAGCGGAAGTTGAAGGATTAGCTTTAAATTTAGTTGAACTAGATGAAATGCACTATAAACTTGTAGAAGGTGCAACTGAAATTAAAGAAACTCTTGATAAAGCTCAAGCAATGCTAGATCAACTTAAAAGTGATGAGGAGGAAGTAAATGGCTAGTAATAGGGAGAAAATAGCTAAACATGACTTTGATTTTGTTGAAAAAGCTTATAGATCAGCATATAAGAAAAAAGAAAATCTAATTGCAGGAAAAGAAAAGTATAGAGCTGAAGGTATTAAACTATATGATGAAATCGAAAAATTAAAAGAAAAAAGAGATAATTTAAAATCTAATGATGCTAAATTTAAAACAACTGTTGAAATAGAAGTTAAACAAGAAGAATTAAATGAACTATATGCAAAATTATTAACTTTTACTGATTTAATTGAAGATTCGAAAGTTGATGATGACTTTGTAAAAAATCATTTTAAAGAAAGAATTCCGGAAGGTGAAGCTCTTCTTGAGGAAATGAAAAATGCTGATAGAGAAAAAAGATACAATATTAAAAGCAATCAATTAGACATTCAATCTAATAAATTAAGAAATGAAGTAAGAGACACAGAATCTGTTGAAAAGCTTCTAGTTGTAAATGATGAATTTAAAAAAGCATTTGAAGAAATGTCAAAATATCCTTGGAATTGTTTAGATCTTTCTAAAAAAGAAAAAATTGCTAAATTAAGTCCTAGTGAAGAATTAGAATTAAAAAAATTCCGTGAAGACTTTGCTAAAAACAAGAAAGAAGTAAAAAGAATCTTAAAAGAAGAAGGTATAAATTCTTTTGATTTTACTGCATATGAAAATAATTTATTTGATAAACCTAATATGACTTTAGAAGAAAATTTAAGTGATTTAAAACTTAAATCAATAACAAGAATAAACGAAATTAATGAAGAAAAAGAAGTTATGGATGAATTCTATTTAGAAACTGAAGCTTTAAAAGGAACAACTGAAGGTAAAGAGGATTCTGATGAAGGTAGAGATGATGACGATGAAGAAGAATTAAGTCTAATCAAAAGAACTGGAAATAAATTTAAAGAATTCTTTGAAAAAGTTAAAAAATTCTTTAACCGTAATGAAGAAAAAGATGATGATGAAAGAGATGATGATAAAGAGGCTCAAGAAGGTAAAAACACTAAAGATCCTAATGAAGAATTATCTGACAGTTTTATGAATAGAATGAAAAGTTCGGAATTATTTAAAGAAGAATTAAGAAAACAAGCTGAAGCAGATGAAAAAGAAATTGAACAAAGACTTGAAGATGCTAGAGCAGCAAAAATGGCTGAAGAATTAAAAAAGACTACTGAAAAAGATCATGAAAGATAAAATATCTGTAATAGAAATTAAGAAATGACTTGAAATATCAAAAAAGAGAGAGAAATCTCTCTTTTTTATTTATATATTAAAAAATCCTTTCATAAATTGATAAAGTATTTTCAGTATGATATATTTTATTTAAAGGTAAAATTATGAGTACAAATGACAAAAAAGATATGAAAAATATTAATGCAAATGAATTAATAGGCCTATATAAAGAGGTAAAAGACTTTATGTCTTTTTTGCATGATGAACAAAAGAAAAATTTAGAGGAAAATCAATGAATTATCCTGATCAAATTATTGAGACGATCAATGTAAAAAAAGAGATTTTATCTACACTACCTACAAATAACAAGAAGAATAGAGACAAATATTATGATGTAGTTAGTGAAACTTTAGTTGAGTTTGAAAAAATTGAAGCTAGTATTTTCGGTGAAATTAAAAGAAGATTTTCTGAAATAGATAAAATTGAACAAAAAGATAATCTATCTCAAATTCAAAAAGAATTAAATAATATAACCTCTATTTTATATCTATTAAATGATATAAATTCTTCGTATGAGAAAATGGAATTAGATAAGAGAATTCATAAATTGAAATACTATTACATGAATAATCTTGAAGAAATTAATTCTGTTATTTTATCTGCAATTTTAAAATTTAAAGAAGTTGGAATTATATTAACTGAAGAAGACTTCATGCATAGTAAATATGTAAAAGAGTATATTTCTCTTTTTATTCAAGGAATTAAAAGAAGAAGATTAGATCTTCCTGCAATCCAAGAAAAATTTGAATCAATTTATTGGAAGTCTCCAGATATTATAATGCATATAGAGTTAAACTTTAGATATTTATATTTAAAGTATAAGAAACAAATAGATAAACATTGTTGTGATAAAAAGAAATATATTATTTCAACTATGAAGCCTAATATAATATTTAATAGATATAATAAATTATTAAAAGATAAGGATGTTAGAGTTTTAAATGATTCTTATAGAATAATACATGCTTTTTTAGATGGGAAAATGACAGCTGTTGATTATACTAAAAAGAATATGAATATAACCTATGAAAAGTATATGTCTGAAATATTTTTAGAATCTATACTTGGTACTGATGAACAAGATGATTTAGACTTTAATTTCACTAAACTTAGAAATGCATTACATGAATATAAATTGATTTTGAAATATTATTATGTGATAGATGATATAAAAAATAGATACGAAGAGAATAAAGAAGACAAAACTTTAAAAGCTACTGAAGTTAAATTGCTTAAAGAAATAATCAAAGAAGAGAAAAAAGTTATTAAAATAACCAGAAAAATAGAAAAATCTAGATTTAAAAATAAAGATGAAGCTTTGATGGTAGAACAAAATAATATTTTTAAAAATATAAAAGAAAAATATCAAGAATATGACAGAGTTAGAATTAATGGAACTATTGTAAATTCTATTAGCGACACATCAACATTAGAAGATGTATTTAAATTTGCTTCATCATTCTATAGAGAGTTATATAATGTAACTCGTGCTAGCTTTCCAGATATATCTGAAGATGAAATTGATGCAATGGTTGATGAATTAAAAGAATTCAGTTCATGGCCATACAATATATTAACTAATAATTATAATATACATGATGATAAAAGCTTGATACACATAATTAAAGATAGATATAGTCTAATGAATATTAATTTAGATGATGATATGTTTGAGGTAAGTTCACTGGATGATTTAATAGAAGATTTATCTAAATTTGAACAATATTACTATATTAGAAAAAACAATATTAATATAGAAAAAATAATGGACTTTGTAAGCTTAAAGAATCTTATAGAAAGTGTTGAAGCTGAGCTGAAAGAATCTAAGAAATAAAAGCATTATAAAGACTAAAACTAAAGGCATATAAATAACAAATAAAAATACAAAAACTTATTCAATAAAAATAAAAGTATAAAAAACAAAAAACAGTTACTATAACTGTTTTTTGTTTTTTATATATGATTTTATAATTTTATATTATTTTATTTCGTATTATTCTAATCCTAATTCTAATTTTAACTTTGGTTTTTGTTTTTATCTTTGATTTTAATATTATTTATTGATCACTAAAATTATCAAAATATCCTTTTATATAAACTATAGGAGTTCCCTTATCACCAGAACCACTTACTAAGTCACATAAACTTCCTAAAAGATCTATTATTCTTCTTGGTGTTGTTCCTAAAGAACTTTGTTTTTCTTCTTTGTTTTTCTCTATTTTCTCAATAATTTTCTTCTCTTTTTCTTCATCACTTAGAGATTTGAAGTCATTATCTGCAAAATATTTGAGTTTTATTTCATTAGGAGTTCCTTCTAATTTTTCTGTATAACCAGGCACTACAACAGGATCTGCTAATTCCCAAATTTGTCCAACAGGATCCTTAAAAGCTCCATCTCCAAAGATTAAAACTTGTGGACCTATGCCAGTTTTTTCTTTAAAATGTTTTTGTATTTCTAATACAAACTCTTTTGAAGTTCTTGGGAATAATTTTAAAGAATCAGGTGTTGCTGTATTTGAACCATATAGACCATATTCTTCATTAAATCCACAGTTTTCAATAGGTTTGTTTAAAATATCTGCTAGTGAAAATACAGTTTTAGCACCATTTTCTAAAAATATCTTTTCAAGCCTATTCTTATCATGGATATTAGCTATTAAAATTTCTTTATTTAATTTTAAAATCTCTAAAGGATTATTAGTTAAAAATATTTTTATATTATCATCAATGGCATAAGACTTATATAAGTCAATATAGTCTAAATTAGTAAAATCATGTAAATATCCACCATTTGTTAAATTATAATATTTTTCTTCATTGATAATGTCATTTGATGTAGAAATTTTATTTTCTAAAATAGTATCATCAGACATTATACGATTTCCTACTTCATCACTTGGAAAATTTAAAAAGATATTTATTTTCTTTTTAGTCATTGCAAGACCTTTTAGAATTATAGCAAATCTATTTCTAGACATAATAGGAAAGACAATTCCAAAACTTTCACCAAACATATCTTGGGTAAAATCTTTAATATTTTCAATTGTACAATAATTACCTTCAGCTCTAGCTAAAAGAGATTCAGTTATTCCTATAACATCATCTTCCTTTAGTTCAAGATTATGTTGTTTTATGAGATCTAGTACTGAATCTACTGTTATTCCAACTAAATCATCACCTTCCTTGATTATTTTAGTCCTAACTCCATATGCAGATGTTCCTACTGTTCTTTTCATAAAAACTCCTTACTTATTATCTGATTTAATTATATTTTATATATATAATTAATGCAATTTTAAAAAGTAATATAGAAAAAATAAAAAAGAGTGAAAGATGGCTTTAAGCATTGATAATATTGAACTTCTTTAATGTTACATATTCTTTACAAAAGCTTTTTTAAAAGTGAATTTTTAAATTCATTATGATATTATAATTTTAAAGAAAAAAGTTTTAAAAGGGTAATATGCCAAAGAATATTAAAAGAAAAAAACAATTATATAAAAATGATAAATATAAGAATTCGAAATACTATATTATTATAGGAATTTTAATATTATTACTAATGCAATTCATAGCATTAGGTCTATCTCGTGCTCAAAAAATGGTAGAAGTTGAATTATTTTTAAACGACACTGAAGAATTCATTCAAGACAAGAGTCTTATTTTAAATGCAATAGATTCTGGTGAGAGTGGTTCTTTTATTGTGCTTCCAGAACAAATAGATGGTGTATATATTACTGAATATATAGTTGAAAATGAAGGTGAAGAAAATAATGATATTAAAACACCTGGTGAAAAACTTTATTTATCTGAGGAAGAATTAAGTAATAGAGAATTAAATCTAGGAATTGTATATCATTATAAAGAAATTGGTGAAGTTAATGAAAGATTATACTACCAAGAACTATATGAGTTTAAAGAAACGGAAGTAACAGAAGAAAATGAAAATAAAGAACATTTAGAAAATATTTCTTTAACAGGTTTTATGCCATATGGTTTAAGTTTTGAAATAGATAATGAAACTAAGTCTGATGTTGTAACTCTACTATCAGATGAGAACTCTGAAATAGAAAAAACAGAAAAAATATTTAAAATAAAATCAAAACTAGACTCTAAAAAGTATGACTTTAATAATTTAGAAGAAGATATAACTATTAGAATAAGCCCTACTAAGGAAGAAAAGACATATTATGTTTATTCTTTTAAGAAAAAAGAAGAGTATAAAGATGTAGAAGAAGCTAAAGATGCTTTGGGTAATTATATAAATATATATAATATACAAAAAGAAGATAATTATATTTTTAATAAGGAAAATATAGAAATTAATATAAGAGACTTTGAATATATTGGAATTGTTTCTAAAGATAATCAATTACAAATGATGCAAAGACCAATGGGTTCAGGTGGAATGGTAATGTTTGGTATGGAAATACCTACTACATTTGATATTAATAGTGGAACAGATATTTGGGATGGAAGTGTTTCTACAGGATTTGTAGGGAATGGTAGTCAAAATAATCCATATTTAATTTCATCAGGTGCTGATTTAGCATATTTAGGGAACCGTGTAAGCGCTGGAACTACTTTTGAAAACAATTACTTCCAAATAACAAATGACATAGATTTAGATAATAGAATTTGGGAACCTATTGGAACATATAATAATTCATTTAGAGGAAATTTAGATGGTGCTGGAAGAACAATAAAAAATGCACGTATTAATGCTAATGGAACAATACCTGGTATTTATAATGGTGTACATTCATTTGGTTTTTTTGGTTCAATTGGTGGAAGTACTACTAATAGACAAGTTATAGAAAACTTACAATTAGATGAAATAAGTATAGTATCACAATTTTCTGGACAATCTGTTACTTCAACAACTGATAGAATTTTTGGTATTAATATGGGAACACTTGCTGGAACAATGTATCAAAATTCTACAATATCTAATGTTAATATAAGAAATTTAGATATATCTGATTCTGTTTCTGCAGGATTCCGTGTAAGATCATATAGATTCCAATTTCTTGTTGGAGGACTTGTAGGTGAAGCAACTAGACTTCCATTAAATGCTACTGCTCCTGCAGCAAGTGCTAGATATGAGATAGTAAATTCAGCAGTAGATGGTAATATAAATCTTAATACATATGGACAAAACATAGGTTCTAGTGCTCAAGTAGTTGCTGGTGGAATTATTGGAAGAATTAGATCACAACCAGTATGGCCAGATAATTCTATCTTTAGAGGGAATATTACTATTGATGGCTTTATTGGACCAATATTCGGTCAATTAAGAAATAATACTAATGTTAATAGAAGTGGGAATTTTAATACTCTTTGGCAAGGTAATGATGCTGGAAATTTAACTTGTACAAGTGGATATAATAGTTTTAGAGCTAATAATACTTCATTTACAACAACGGTTGTCTCAGGTAATTCAACTTCAAGAAGAGATACTAGTTCTGCTCAAATAACATATGTTCAAGGTATGAATAAAGGTAGCTATGTTTCTAATACAACTACTATTGTAAATAGCTTAAATGGGCATAGTGCTAGCAATAATGTTAAATGGCAATATACAGGTGGAAGCTTACATTTGAGACCTAGATTAAAACTTACAGTAAGTGAAAATCCAGAATCAACCTATAGTATGAATATTGATGATAGTTATTATTCAGCAACACCTTATCAATATAGATGGATTTTAAATGGAGTTACAAGTAGTAATACAAGTTCTGTTTTTGTACAAACAGAGCCTAATTTTGATGTAGATTTAGAAGTTCTAGCGATTGTTACTGATAGAGATGGATATAATGCAGTATTTGAATTTATGATTCCAAGACTTTATGTAGAAATTTCTTTTAATATAAATCATGCTCAAAACACAGCAGAAGCAACAATGTCTGGATCAGGATGGTATTTAACAGGATATTCTGATTATTCATTCCAATGGTATCAAGAAGACATATCTGGATATGAAGCTACAGAAATTGTTGGTGCTACTTCTAGATTTATAACAGACTTAGATCCGAAATATGACTATAAATTAGTTGCTATAAATAATGCAATACCACAACTTTCAGCTGAAAATAGCTTTGCATTTGCAAATAGAACTGTTATTTATGTAAGAAGAACAGGAAATAATAATAATAATGGACTAACACCAGAAACACCTGTGCAAACTTTTGCTGCAGCATATTCAAGACTACCTGCATCTGGAACAAGAGATGAAAATGTTATAGTAGTAATGGGTGACATTATTGATAATGCTTTATTTACTGGTGCTACATCTACAACTTACAGAAGAGATGTTACTATAACAGGTGTTTATAAAAGAGAAGAATATAATGGATTTATAAGATTACATGGTCAATCTACATATAAATATGTAAATGGGAATACAACCATGATGTATTTAAACTTAGATGGATATAATAATCATATTTATTTATATCTGCAAGGATATAGCTTTACATTTGGTGAACAAGTTGTAATGACAGGATATACTGCTGCTAATACAAATCAAGGACTTATTGCAGGAAATGCACCAGGATTCCATCTTTTAGGATCTTGGGAAAGATATAATTATGCAAGCCTTCCAAGAAATAATCCTAAAATTCTGGTTAAATCTGGAACATTTGGAAGAATAATACTAGGTGGTTCACCTGGAACAAATGCTGTTGCAAATTTACAAAATACAACTTCTAGGAATTTCATTGGTGGACCTAATGATATGTTTAATATAGAAGTTACTATAGATATTGAAAATAGTACAAAATCCCCATCACATACATATGATATCAACTTATTAGTTGGTGGATCTGCTGCTGGGAATAATTATTCTAATGTAGTAGAAAATATTAAATCTGGAAGTGTAGGAAGAGTTTTAGGTGCATCTATTGGAGATATTTCAAATAGACCAAGTAATTGGGCATATCCAATTAATACCTTTATTGGTAGTTCTCAAATAAATATTTCAGGAGGTTCAGTTGTAGAACTATATGGTGGTGCACTTGGAAGAAATATGGCTGCATTAACTAATAGTTCAACTCTACTTTGCGACTCATATTTCTATGGACATGTTGAAATAAATATAAGTGGTGGAACTATAACTGGTGACATATATGGAGCTGGTGCAGGAGGAGTTTCTGGTTACCACCCTAGTTCATCAGATCAATATAAATCATATGGACAACCATATGATACTGTTATTGATATTAATATAACTGGTGGAACTATAACTGCTGATATTTATGGTGGTGGATATGGTTATACAAATTATTTAACTGAAAGAGTTACAACATTTGATGCTGGAACTCTTTATGGAACTTCTAATATAAATGTAAGTGGAAGTCCGACAATTAATGGTGCAATATATGGTGGTGGAAGGGGATATAATTTAAGTACTAAACCTGAAATTGCTGCAGTTGTTGGTGCAACTAATATTAATCTTGAAGGAACACCAAATTTATCTGGTGTTGTATATGGTGGTGGAAGAGGACTTTCTCAATATGCCAATATGGCAAAATTAACTGGTAAATCAACTATTGATTTGAATACATCAACAGGAATTAGCATATATGGTGGTGGAAATATTGCCGCAGCAGGACCTGAAACTGAAGTTAATATTTTGAGTGGAACACATACTCAAAATATATTTGGTGGTGGAAATGTTGGAGTAGTTAATGGTGCTACAAATGTAAATTTAATTAATGGAAATTGTGAATATATATATGGTGGTGGAAACCAAGCAGCTGTTACTACAAGTAATGTAAATTTAACTGGTGGTCAAGCAACATATGTCTATGGTGGAGGAAATCAAGCTGCTGTTACTGGCAGTACTAATACTATTTTAGATGGATCAACTATTAATCAATTAATGGGTGGTTCTAATTTAACTGGTAATATTCCAATATCAAATATAGATATAATAAGTGGTGCAGTAGATGATGTATATGGTGGAAACAACCGAGGTGGATCAACTATTACTACAAATGTATTAGTTGAAGGTGGAAGTATAATAGATGTTTTTGGTGGTGGAAATCAAGCAAGTTCCACAAATACAAATGTTATTATTGAAAATGGTACTGTAACCAATATTTATGGTGGATCTAATTCTGCTAATGCTAATAATACAAATGTTGAAATAAATGGTGGAAATATTTCAGGAAACATATTTGGTGGTTCAAATACAACAGGAACTGTTGATAATTCAGAGGTAACGGTTATTGGTGGAACCATGAACAATGTATATGGTGGAAATAATGCAGGTGGTATTACTAATAATACCAATGTAATTATAAATTCTGGAAATGTAACTAATATATATGGTGGAAGTAATTCTACAAATGCAGGAATTACAAATGTAGATATAAATGGCGGAAATATTTCTGGTAATATATTTGGTGGCTCAAATACAACAGGTACTGTTCAAACATCACAAGTAGCTATAAATTCTGGAAATGTTAACAATGTATATGGCGGTAATAACCAAGGTGGAATGACTTTATCTCCAAATGTAACAATTGAAGGTGGAGATATTAATACAGTATATGGTGGTGGAAATATGGCTAGTGTTCCATCAACCAATGTTGTTGTAAATGATGGAATAATTGAAACAATATTTGGTGGTGGAGATGCTGCTCAAGTAAACGCGAATACAAATGTTGAAATAAATGGTGGATATATTACAGATAATATATATGCTGGTGGTAATGAAGGAGTTGTTGCTGGTTCAACGTTTTTAAGAATAAAAGAAGCTGAAATTCTAGGCTCAGTATATGCTGGTGGTAATGGTGTTACAGCGATAGTTCGTAATAATACTAATATAAGTATTGAAAAAGGAACTATTATTGGTAATGAAAACTCTAATATACCAGCACAGGGATGTGTATTTGGTGGTGGAAATGCTGCGGAAACAGGATTACAAAATGCTAATAATGCATCAGCAACTGTTAATATAGTTGGTGGAAATATAGTTGGAAATATATATGGTGGTGCAAATACATCTGTTGTTTATGGAGAAACAAATGTTAATATAGGAATAAATGCATCTTCTGTTTTAGGTCTTGAAAAAGACGATATATTTATTGGTGGAACAATATTTGGTGGTGGAGAAGCTAATGCTGAAGGTTCAGAAGTTTTCGACTTCTCATTCATTTCTGTAACTGAGGCTATCCATATTGTAATGGATGGTTCAGATCATAATGTATTTGATACAGAAGGTTCTGTATTTGGTTCAGGAAATGCATCATCAACATCAGGAACATCAGATATACTTATTAAAAATTATGGAAAATTAGAATCACCTGGTAAGAATGTTTCTCTACAAAGAGCGAATTTAATTACATTAGACAATACTCATATTTCATTATCTGGTGCTACTGATAGAACAAATGAATATTCTAATGTTATGTTCTCTGTTAGTAGAGTTGATCATTTAAAATCAAGTAATAATTCTACACTATACATGGCATATGGAGCGAATTTATTAAAAGAATATTCATCATTAGTTACAGCAAATGGTAATGCATTACAAGAAGTTTATATTGATGAAGAAACTGGTGAAACAACCAGAAATGTTGATAATAGAATATTTATGTTAGAAGGAAAGAATTTAAATATAGCAACAAATGAATCTGTTACAGCATATGGAAGAGTTAATGGAATGTCATTCTTAGGTATTTATACTAATAGAACTAATCCGAATACATCTACTGGTTTATATCACCATTCATATAATAATGGTGACTATGTATCAAATCCTGGTACATTCTCATATAATTCATATGTATTAGCACAACATAAGCCAAATCATGATATTACTGTTGATGGATTCTATACAAATATAAATGAAGAAAATTATATTAAATCAGAATATGTGGGTGTTACACCTGAAGACGATATTTACTATATATGGGTTGTTGGTGAAGCATTAGATGTTACTACATTTGAAATAACTTTAACAGCTTCTAAATATGCTACATTAGGTACATATGAGCTTTCATTAACCGGATTCTCTAAACCTAATACAACATATAGAATGTTTGGATTCTCAGTTGGTATGGAACCAGGTGTAGATTTAGTTCATGTTAATGAAATTGATTCAATTGCTCCAACAGAAGAAATAGCTAATTCATTGTTTGGATTATCTTTAAAAGCTAGTAGAACTGGTTGGAAAACTACTGGTGGTACTAATTATTATACTAGAGATGGTGGTAAGTATGAGGGTACAAATGAATACCGTTCAGAAGACTCTCCTGTTACACCTTCATTCCTATTCTATTTATACCACTCTCAAAACTTGAGTGTTGAAAAAGAACTAGGTCAAGCTACAATAAGATTACAAGTATTAGAACCAGTAGATGATTTAAATTATGATGTTAAATATATTGACATTATAATAGATATGGAAACAGCTCTGTATCAAGATGATTTCTATGAAGCTGCTATTACAGCTGGTAAAGAATTCGAATTATTTACAACAACTGAAACAAATATAACAAATAAATCTATTTTCTCATCATATTTTTCATTAGTTATACCAGACTTTTCAGAAAATAAACATTATGATGATTACTTAGATTACCATAGAGTAATAGTATCAAGAAGAGATGATGATACAGCACTTGTATATCCTGCAGGTACAAAACTTACAATGTTAGATTTAGTTACAAATAAGAGCTATTACTATATTGTCTCAGCAATAGATCAAGCCCAAGGAAAATACGTTTATGAATTAAGTGACTTTATAGAAATGGGAACAATTAACAAGATGTATAATGAAGACATGTCCTCATTGCAATATCTAAATAGTGCTCAGGATATTGTTTATGAAAACTTTATTTTCCATACATCATTTGTTGATACTGATATAAATACTAATTATATTAAGAACTCTTTGTGGATGGAATTAAGAGATGATAGTGATCAAACTTTAATAGGCGTTCTAGGTATTGCTAGAGACAGAACTAAATATAGTATACATACTGGAATGGATTCTATTATTGACTTAAATGCTGTACTAGAACCTACTACATTATATTTAGGTGATATTCTTAATTTAGATATTACTACAACATATGAGCAAGCTATAATTGATGGCGCGAGAGTAAGTGATACATCTTTCTTTGATGAGCAAATGGGTATTAAAATAAGCATTATAGATAGTGACGGTAATCAATTAGGTGCAGATTCATTGCTAGGAATAAGATTTAAATTTGAAGAAGAATATTATATGCCTAGATTTGATGGTTCTGTAAGAATTAAAGTTGCAGAAACTGTTTCTAATATATTATCTAAACTGCAAATTGATACAACATATAATCAAAATCTAATGACAGGTGACTATACAATACAAATTGAATCTTTTGGTTCACCTGATGGTATTTATTATGGTGATGTTATTTCACATATAATAACTAAGGATTTAAAAATTATAAATAAAAAATTTGGTTTAAAAGTAACAACAAATGATCAGATGAAGATTATAGATAAAAAAACAGGATTTAATGAGATGGGAACAAATGCTTTAAATGTTGATATAGATTATGAGTCAGCATTAAGTAATCCTAGATTAAATATGCATTTAGAAAGAAGAAAATATGACACTATTTACCAAAGGGATTATGAAAAAGTTGATCTTGCAGATTTTGTAACTACACCTATTCTTTCAGCATCACAGAATTTAGAATACATTGTTTCAACATCACCTGTTAATGGTAAAAGAACTCAATTTTTAAATCTAGGTGAAGATTTAGAAAGTGGAACTTATAGA
>CAZMFV010000023.1:0-14242 GCA_964565695.1 uncultured Lachnospiraceae bacterium | reverse complement strand
TATTGTATTTATTTATAATAAAATTACATTTGCTTTTTTGCTGTCTTTTAAAGTTTCATCAGACCAAACAGATGCTTGAACTTCTCCTATATGAACCTTATCTAGGAAAAACATACACATTCTAGATTGTCCAATACCACCACCAATTGTTAGTGGAAGTTCTCCACTAAGAAGTGCTTTATGATAGTCCATTGTAAGTCTATTTTCACTTTTAGTTAATTCTATTTGTCTTTTTAAACTTTCTTCATCAACTCTAATACCCATTGATGATAATTCTACAGCCTTATCTAAAATTGGATACCAAAATAGGATGTCTCCATTTAGCTCCCAGTCATCATAATCAGGTGCTCTGCCATCGTGTGGCTTACCTGATTTAAGTTTGTGTCCAATTTGCATAAGGAATACAGCACCCTTTTCCTTAGTAATTGCATTTTCTCTTTCATCTGGACTTAGTTCAGGATATAAATCCTCTAATTCTTGAGATGTTAAGAAGAATATTTCTTCTGGTAGTTTAGGATCAAGATTATTATATAGGTCACAAATATATTTTTCAGTATCTTTGAACACTTTGAAGATTTTTCTAACTACTTCTTTAAGTGTCTCGACATTTCTCTCTTCTCTAGATATTACTAGTTCCCAATCCCATTGATCAACATAGATCGAATGGATATGACCTAAAACTTCATCACGCCTAATGGCATTCATATCTGTGTAAAGTCCTTCTCCTAAAGCAAAATCATATCTTTTAAGTGCAAATCTTTTCCATTTTGCAAGTGAATGTACAATTTCAGCTATACCACCAAAGTCTTTTACATCGAAAGAAACTGGTCTCTCAATACCGCTAAGATTATCATTCAACCCAGTCTCCGGCCTTACAAATAGAGGTGCTGATACTCTAGTTAAATTTAGTTCTTCCCCAAGCTTGCGTTCGAAATAATCTTTAATAAACTTGATTGCGTCAACTGTTTCCCTAATATCAAGCTTAGATTCATAATCTTTAGGGAAAACATGTTTTTTTGATATTGACATATTAGTTCCTTCCTTTCTTTAAAATAATATATCTAGAATAGCATAGAAATATTGATATTTCAAGGCTTTAAAGAAAAATACTTAAAATAAATTTTTAAAAAGCTTTAAAAAGATTCGAAAATATTGAGATTATGTAACTAAAAATATAAAAGATTGATAAATCAATACCTAAGATATACAAGTAAGGTAGATATAATATAAAGGCGAAAATATTATGGAAAATGAAAAAGAAGTAAATATTAAAGATAGGAATTTTGCATTAGCAATTAAGAAAGTGCTTGTTGAAAGTGGTAGTAGAGAATCGGTTGAAGTAGATGGAGTTGATTCTTTTACACAAAAGGAATTATCTACAATAACAAGTTTAGATTTAGAAAATACTGGAATAAGAGATTTAGCTGGTATAGAGAATCTTGATAACTTAAGAGAATTAAATATTTCATCACCAGATTTAGATGAAATTGATGAGAATTCTAGTCCTGAAGAAAAAGAATTGTATTTAATGCAAAGAAATATGATTGAAGATTATTCTTTAATAGAAAAATTAGAATTATTAGAAATGCTGACTATACAAAATGAAATACTATTAAAAGAAATAAATTTAATTAATTTAAAAAGATTAAAATTATTAAGCTTACAAAAAAATGATTCTTTATTAGATGTAAAAGGTTTAGAAGAGTTAGAAGAATTAGAAAGCCTGATAGTATTAGAAAATCCTCTAGAATCATCACTGGATTTAGAATTAATACTTGAAACAGATAATTTAAAAGAATTAGTTTTAGATGCAGAAATGTATCCACTATTAATGGAAGAAAAACCTGAAATTGTTGAAAAACTAATTGAAAGAGAAGAGCTAGGCTTGTTAACATCATTCCAACAAAAAGTAATTGGAATGGATTCAAAAGAAATGTCTATCGCTGACTTACAAGATATTGATGAAAGAGCAGAATTTGTTTTAGAAGATATAATTGATTTTAATTATACTGACATTGAAAAAGTTGCTGCAATATATACATATATAACAAAACATGAAATAAAAGATAGAGAATCACAGGATTTAGGTGATGATGTTAGAAGAGATGAAATAGAGAACTTCTTTGAAGAAGGAATATTTGAAGATCATTCTAGTCTAATGCACTACCTACTTTTAAAAGCAGGTATTAGATCTAAGATTGTAGAAGCAAGCCCTGGTTATGAGTCACATGCACTAGAATCTATGGAAAGTCATCCTGTTGTTAGAGCATCTATAGGAAATGATTGGTATTATTTTGATCCAATAAAAGACAGAGAACAAAAAGAATTTAAAAACTTCTATAAAACAAAGGAAGAGTTTTCTGAAACTCATACTTTAAGAGGAAAAGAATTTGAAATAGAAACACCTGAAGTAAAAGGATATACAAAT
Source organism: uncultured Lachnospiraceae bacterium (assembly GCA_964565695.1). Classification (GTDB taxonomy): domain Bacteria; phylum Bacillota; class Clostridia; order TANB77; family CAG-508; genus CAZCCM01. The sequence goes on along the minus strand of CAZMFV010000023.1, from coordinate 11,814 downwards.
TTTGAATTATCACAAATTGCAAATAAAGTTGCAGTTGATATAAATACAAAGGAAGCTAAAACTTTAAATTTAAAAGATGGTAAAGTAGCTAAATACCAAGGTAAAACAAAGTCTAAAGAACATTCAGTAAAAGGAAAAACTAGTGATGAAGATTTAGAAGTTAAAGTAAAAGAGAAAGTTGAAGAAAGCATTAAGGAAGAAACTAAGGAAACTAAACAAGAAGAATATAGTAGTATTGAAGTTAAAGAACCAACTCGTACAGATGAAGAAGAATATGTAGATAAAAAGAAAGAAGATTTAAAAAGAAATTTAGAACAGGCTTTTTCTAATCAAGAAATAACGCAAGATGATTTAGATGCAGTATATTTAATTTTAGAAAATTCTAAATCAGAAAGAGAAGTGGAACAAGCTGAACAAGAATTAGAAGAAAAGATTGAAGAAAATGAAATGGAAAAAGAAGATGATGAATTAGAAAATGATCATAGCCAAGGTAGAATCTTATGAAAAGACAAATCCAAAGAACTTATTCAGAAGTGTATAGTGTTTTAGATATGTTGGGTGATGAGTTTATTTCTAAACTTCCAAACAATCTATATGTTTTAATTAAAGAATCTAAATTAGATGAATATAATCCGATATATTCTAGAGATATTCCTTTGGAAGAACAGGATATTAAAAAAGAATCTCTATCTATGATTGCATTGTTTTATCTAAGTTATTGGTGTGAAACGGAAGAGGAAAAAGAAAATTTAAAAAATCTTTTTAAAAATAATGCTTTGAAATTACAAAACAAGATTGAAGTAGCAGAGAAAAAAGAAGAAACTATAACTATAAATGAAGAAGTGAAAAAAGAAATTAATGAAGAAGTATCTGAATCTATAAATGATATAGAGTCAGAAAAAGTAGATAATTCAATAATGTTACAAACTAAAGAAAATATATTTAAAAGAATATTATTTAAAATTAAGTCATTCTTTTCTAAATCATTCTAAAATATTAAAATAAAGAAAACTTATTATACAAATTTAAACAAAATATATTAAATTAAATATTGACAGTAAAAATAATAGATGTTATATTGCTCTCACCTAAAAAGGAGGTAGAAAATAAATCATCTATTTTTTATTATTCTAATTCTAAATATCATAATAATTGCATATTCTGCATATTCATTATTTGAATCATTCTTTCTTCAAAATAATCAAGGAAGTAAATTAAAAAAAGAAATAAATTAAGAGGAATTATGAAAAAACAATTGCTAATTTTAGCTTTTACTATATTTCTATACATTGCTATCTATATCTATTTAAAACCTCTATTTGACTCTCCTGCAGTCATATTTCCGTATGCATTACATCCATTCAATATAGTTGAAGAATATCCAGATATTTGGATTAAACTAAAAAAGATATTTCATATTTCTAATGTGATAGTATTCCTTATAATAAATTATATTAGTTTTTTAAATATTAAATTTAAAGAGAATAAAGACAAGAACAAACATAAAGAAACCAAAAACTTTACAAAATCAGACATATTTAAAAATATTAAAAATAAGGAAGTAAAAAGAGAAGAAAAGAAAATCTTAGAAGAAGTAAGTGATGGTAGACTAAATATCCTACTTGGCTTTAATGAAAAAGGACTGCCTATATATTTAAAAGAAAAAGCTTTATTTCAAAATATATTAATAACAGGAAGTATTGGTACAGGAAAAACATCATCAATAATGTATCCAATAACAAGACAAATATTAGAATATAGTGAAAAGGAAAAAATAGGTGGACTAATATTAGATGTTAAAGGTAATTACTATTTAAAAGTAAGAGAAATATTAGAAAAGTCTAATAGGATAGATGATCTCATAGTTATTGATCTTACAGGAAATATTAGATACAATCCTTTAGATAAAAAAGATTTAAATCCTGAAATTATAGCTAATAGATTAAAGAATATATTACTACTATTTAGTCCAGAAACAAGTGAGTCTTTTTGGTTAGATAAAACAGAAAGTCTTATTACAGAAGTTATTAAATTTATAAGAATATATAATGATAATTATGTGGATTTTGTAGAACTTTCAAAAGTTATTAATTCTAAAGAATATTATGAGGAAAAATTATATTTTGTTAAACAAAGACTGTATAAGGGTAAATTAAACAAAAAAGAAATCTATGATTTTTCAACATTTATAGACTTTTATACAAATGAATTTTTAAATTTAGATAATAGAACATCTAGTATTATTAAATCAGAACTATCTAGAATAACTTCAATCTTTATATCTAATTATGATATTAATAGAGTTTTTTGTCCTAAAAAAGAAGATGTAAATTTCTTTGGATTTGAAGAATGTATAGAAAAAGGGAAAGTTGTTGTTTTAAATATGAATATATCAGAATATAGGAATCTATCTAAAATAATTGCAGCATATTTAAAATTTGATTTTCAAACAGAAGTATTAAAAAGATTAGGAAGAGGTGAAAAGATTAATAAAACATTTTTCATTTCAGATGAATATCAAGAATATGTTACTGAATCAGATGTCTCATTCTATGCTACTGCTAGAGAAGCGAAATGTATAAATGTAATTGCAACACAAAGTTATACATCATTAAAAAATGCACTTTCATCAAAAGATTCAGCAGATGTTATTATTCAAAATCTTATTAATAAAATATGGTTTAGAAATGATGATAATTACACTATTGAATCAACAATTAAACAAATAGGAAAAGAAGAAAAGGAAAAGATTGCAAGAACATTGTCTGAGAACTCTAAAACTTCTATGTATAATTATATAACTAGAAAATTCACATCAATAGATTCAGGATTATCAGAAAGTTATAATAGGAGTTATCAATTAGAAGATAGATATAATCCCAAATTCTTTTCTCAAGAATTAGAAACTTTTGAAGTTCTTGCATTCCTATCTGATGGAGATAGGATATTAAGACCAAACAAGATCAAACTAATACCAGAATTTTTATATAAAAGCATAGGGGAGGGGAGAAGGAGAATGTATTGAAAAGACATATATATTTTAAAATTATAAAAAGATTAAATAGAATTATTAAAATTTTATTATTTTTAATCTTTATTGTACTAATAATTCTTATATTAAGTACAAAATCATATGCAGGTGCTAATCCTGCTTTCATTCAAACAACATCACAGGCTTTTGAAAAAATACAAAAATATATTGTAAGAATATCAACACCAATATCTGCAGTTGCACTAGGTGTTGGACTTTTAATGAGAAAATTTAGTTTTGGAGAAGAAGAGAGAATCAGAACAGCTAAAAAAGTAATAAGAGGAACTCTTTTATCATATGCACTAATATTATCTGTTGATCTTATTTTAGAATTAGTTAAAACTATTTTAAGATAATGGAAGAAAACACTGCTGTTCTAAATACGATACAATTAATGACTAATAAGGTATTTAGTTCTATTGATGATTCTTTGATTACTGTTGTTGATAAACTTTTATATGTAGATGAATCACTTTTAAATGAAAATACTTTTTCTTTATATACAAATAAATTAGAAATGACAATGGAAGTGATAGCGGAATCAATTTTATTTGGCTACATACTATATTATTTAATTAGATATTTAATTAGTAGAATTACTTTGATGAATAAAGATGAAATAGAAAATCCAGCTATATTTTTTATAAAAATAATAATTACTAGTATTGCTATAATCTATGCTAGAGATCTATGTAAAATTTTAATTCAATTAAATAGTAGTATTTCTAAAGATTTTGCGAATAATTATGTTTCTGGTGGCTTACTACCTAATTTAAAAAGATTTTTACATACTGTTAACTATGTATTACTGGGTGGAGAAACAGAAATCAATATATTTTCTCTTGATGGAATATTTAAAGGTTTTGTATCTTTTGGAACTTTAAATATAGCTGTAAGCCTAGCATTAAGGTATATCTTAATTCAAATATTAATACTTATATCACCAATAATCTTTATTTTTAAATCTTTTTCTAAAACAGAAAAATTATTTAATATGTGGATTAAAACTTTTATATCATTACTTTTAATACAACATTTTTTCACTATATTATTGGTATTAGCTTCAAGTTTACAGATTCAACAATTAAGTGTATTCAATAAAATAGCATATATTGGAATAATATATGCTATGTCTAAATCATTTAATCTTTTTGAGAAAATCTTTGGTGCAATAGCACCAAATGTTCAAGTAAGTTTCCCTTTTAAATAATGCTTTCTATAAATTTAGAAATTACAGGATGCAATTTATCTGGCCTTGCTTGGAATTCTGGATGATATGCAAGAGCCATAAAGAATTTCTTATTAGAATTTTCTATTATTGCTACATTATTATTTTCTGTAATACCAGAAATTGTAAATTCTTCATTTTCAAAATGTTTTGAATATCTATCTGGATTAGGTATTCTAAATCTTTCTTTTATGACAGTATCAGAGTAAATATTATATGCTAAAGAATTTTCTTTTATATTAATTTCTTTTGCACCTATAAGTTTTTCATTTCCATTTTCTTCAGGAATTACATTGCTTAATTTTGAATATAGGAAATCAAAACCTGCACCTATTGCTAAACTAGGAATGTCTTTATCTAAAAGATATTCATATAATTCATTAATTTTATCAAAATGATCAAAATTAGTTGAAGGAATTTCTCCTGGTACTAAAACAGCTTTTGAATTTTTAAATAATTCATCAAAAGACTTATTATACAAATCCTTATGGTTAACCCAATTAATATTTATATTATATCCTGAAGTTAAACCTGTATCATAAATAGCTCTATACAATGAAAGATAGGCATCATGTAATTCGGTATTTGCGCCAACTAAAGAAATTTCTAATTCCTTATCTGCTTTCTTAAATGCTTCTAACATATTAGCCCATTTGCTATGACCATTTTCTTCTTTGAATTTTATTTTCATAGATTTTTCTAATAAATTATCTAAACCTTCAGTTTTTAAATTGTTTACAACCTCGTAAATTATATCTACATTTTTTGTTTCAATAACTGATTCAACAGGTAGTGAACAAAATCTAGCTATCTTTGCTTTTAAATTATTATCAATTGGAGCATCAGCTCTTAAAACTAATATATCTGGCTTTATTCCAAAACTCATTAATTCTCTATAACTATGTTGAGTTGGTTTTGTTTTTAATTCATTACTTATTGGTATTGCGGGTAGTAATGTCAGATGAATAAATAATGTATCATCAAGATCTTTTAAATATGAAAATTGACGAATTGCTTCTAAGAATGGTTGAGATTCTATATCACCAATTGTTCCACCAATTTCAGTTATTACTATATCTGCATTATTTGTGTCACCAGATTCTTCAAGATGTCTAATAATTTCATTGGTAACATGTGGAATTATTTGAATAGTAGCACCACCAAAGTCTCCATTTGCTTCTTTTTCAAATATTCTAGAATATACCTTCCCTGAACTTAGACTTCCTTCTTTTGATAAGTCTTCGTCAATAAATCTTTCATAATGACCTAGATCTAAATCAGTTTCGCCACCATCTGCAGTAACAAAAATTTCCCCATGTTGTTTAGGGTCCATTGTTGAAGGGCTTGAATTTAGATAAGGGTCAAACTTCTGTATATATACCTTAAATCCTTTGTTTTTTAATAGTCTACCTATACTAGCAGCGATCAAGCCTTTACCTAAACCTGAAACAACTCCACCAGTAACGAAAATATATTTTTTCATTATGTCCTCCATTGATAATTAAATAATACCATATAATTTTTTATAATCAATATTAATAAAAAAATGTTTTAGAAGATTAATTGTAATATTATATAAAAGTAATATAAGAAAAGGGGCATTAAAAAAGCTTTATTAAACAAGCTTTTTAGGAGTATAAAAAATGAAAGTAAAATTAATAAATATATATAAATAATGTTAAAAACGCTAGTTTTTAAAAAATCATTTATTTTTAAATAACGATTTTAAGATTTAATATTGACAATAAATACAACTAAAAACAAGAGTAAATAAGTTAAAAACTAGAGAAAGGAGAAAAATGGAAAAGAATATAAGATATATAATACCTAAGAATTATGATTTTAAAGCTAAATTATTTGGTTTAATTGAATATAGATTAGCTTTATTTATTTCTGGATTAACTTTATTTTTAATTTTAATATTTCAAAATATAAATATTGCAGCAATATTAAAAATTCAAATAATAATTATAATCGATTTACCTATAATAATGATAGGAACAATTGGAATTAGAGGAGAAAATTTAATAGAAATACTAAAAATTCTTATACTATATTTATTAAAACAAAAAGTATATTTTTATGAAAAGTCTTCATATAATTTTTATTAAAAAACTAGATTAAAAATCATATTAAAATCATTTCTAAATTAATTTTATTATATCTTCTTTAAAATTAAAATTCTTTTAAAAAATAACTTTACATGATATAATAAAAACACTAAAAATATAAAGGGTATTAATATGAAGTTTGAACAAGATGAAAGATCAGAACTATTTGAAAAAACAGAAATATCAGATGTGTTTTTCACTGAATATATTGCGGAAACACCACCTGTAGCTGTTAAGGTATATATTTATTTGCTTTATTATACTAAATATAATAAAGATATTTCTTTAAATGATTTACCGAAAATACTGGGAATTACTTATGGAGAAATGAATTCTGCATTAGAATATTTAAGTGATAAGGGAATAATGACTAGAAAGGAATATAGTTATACTTTAAACTCATTAGAAACAATAGAACTTCATAAATTATATAAACCTAAAATTGGATTAACAGCTGAAGAAATAAAGAAAAATAGTAAAGATCAATACAAGGAAAAAACTATACAGGCAATTAATGACAAATATTTCCAAGGTATGATGTCAACATCTTGGTATAATGATATATTACTGTGGTTTAAAAAATATAAATTTACTGAAGAAGTAATGTTAGCTCTTTTTGAACAAGGATATAAGAATGGAGCAGTTCAACATAGAAACTATCTATTAGCAGTTGCTGATTCATGGGCTGCAAATAAAGTTAGAACACATAGTGATTTAGATACATATTATATGAAATTAGATAAATTAAATCTTTTAGAAAGAGATATTAAGAGAGCTTTAAAAATTAAAAGATCTTTATCATCATATGAAAGTGATATTATCGAAAGATGGGCAGTAGAATTTTGTTATGACTTTGATATTATAAATCTAGCATTAGCAGAAACGGTTAAAATATCTAATCCTTCATTTAAATATGTTGATAGAATTTTAGAAGATTGGCATAAAAATGAATTAACAACAAAGATAGAAGTTGAAAAATACAATGAAAACAACAGAAAGAAAAGAAGCCAATACAAAAATGTTAACTCAAAAGGTCAAACTACTAATAAATCTGGAAGAGTTAAGAAAAAAAGATTTGAAAACATTGAAGAAATGTATGATTAAATGAAATAAAGAAAGAAAATTATGGATAAAAATTTAGTAAATGAAATCTTAAGAGAATATGAAAAGAAGAGATTCCAAAGCGAACAATTAGTTGAAAATAGAATGAAGGAATTACTTCTTAAACATAGAGAATTATCTGATATTGAAGATGAAATTCAGGAAGTTGCAAGAAAGAATATCGAAGAAATCTTTAAAAACCCTGAAAATAAAGAAGAAATTATTAAAAAAACTGAAAAGAATTTAAATGATTTAAAAAAGAAAAAAGAAAACTTTATTAAAAAACTTAAACTTCCAAAAGGATATTTAGAAGCTCAATATGAATGTGACATATGTAAAGATACAGGTTTTTTAAGAGCTGAAGATAAATTAGAAAGATGTCCTTGTTTAAAACAAAAAATTATTAATATTAACTATAATAAGTCTAATCTAATTATGTTAGAAGAAGAGAATTTTAAAAAGTTTAATTTTAAATATTATTCAGATAAATCAAATATAGACAAATATGGAAGTGAGAAATCACCTAGAGAAAATATAAAAGAAATCTTTGAAATAGCAGAAAATTTTGTTGAAAACTTTAATGAAGAATCTACAAATCTATTATTCTCAGGAGATACTGGACTTGGTAAAACATATTTAATGAATGCAATATCTAAAGAAATTTTAGAAAAAGGAAATACGGTTTTTTACCAAAAAGCTCCAAATATGTTAGATAAATTAATGCAAACTAAATATGAAAACTCTAAAGAATATCGTGCATTAATTGATAGCATTTTAAGTGTAGATTTATTAGTAATTGATGATTTAACTGAAAAAACTACTGATAATAAGAATATTGAATTATTTACAATAATAGATCATAGAATTAATACATCTAAGGCTACAATAATTTCAACTAATTTAACACTAGATGAAATGCAAGATATTTATGAAGACAGAGTTGTTTCTAGAATTATTGGAAATTATATTTTGAAAAGATTTTATGGTGAAGATATTAGAAAATTAAAAAAGAGTTTAAGTAAAAAAAGTTAAATAAATCAGGAGTTTAAAATAAAAGATATAGAAGTTGATGAAAAGAAATATATGCAAGAAGCTTTAATAGAAGCACGGTAAGGCATATGAATTATCTGAAATACCAATTGGTGCAATAGTAGTTTGTGATAATAAAATAGTTGGCAGAGGTCATAATTTTAAGGAAAATAAAAAGAATCCGCTACTACATGCTGAGATGATTGCAATTAATGAAGCATCTGAAAATTTAAATAAGTGGAGACTGGAAGATTGTACTATATATGTAAATCTAGAACCATGTCTAATGTGTGCAGGAGCAATTGTAAATTCTAGAATTAAAAAGGTAGTTTATGCTTTAAAAGACGAAAAAAGTGGTGCATTAGGATCTGTTTTAAATATAAATGATTTGAATTTAAATCATAAAATTGAAATTGAAAATGGGATTTTAGAAGAAGAGTCGAAAGAATTAATACAAAAGTTTTTTAAGGAATTAAGGGATGGTAAACAAAGGAAGTTTTGAATTAAGTGATAATATTGAAGAAAAATTGCAGAAAAAGAAAATAACTGCATTATTTATTTTTATTCTTCTTATATTAATAATAATATTAACATTTATTTGGTTAAAATATGAAGTAGAAGGTGCTAAAGGTCTACCTTTTGAAATTGAAGAAGTTTTAGTTATTTCTACTGCTGATGGAAAAAGAATTGAAAATAAAGATAAAAAGAAAAAAGATAAAGTGGAAGTTTCACAAGTTAATGATGTCTTTATTAAAATAAAAGAAAAAGACAAAGATAACAATTATACAAATATAAGAAAAATAGTTATAGGTAACTTTGAGTTAAATAAACCTGAAACTGGAGAAATTGTAATACTAGAACCATCTGGTGATATTCCTGACCTATTCTCTAATTCTACTAAAAACTATTTAGAAAAAGAAATAGAATATAAAGGTGCAAAGGTTGATAATTTAGAACAATTAGAAACATCAGGTAAAGGTGGAACAATTGCATTTAGAATTGAAAATAAATTAGGAAGTTTTGATATAGCAAAAGATGAAGTTTTAAAATATGATTCTTCATTATTAAATAAATTTGTAAAAAAAGTAGAGGAAATTAAATTTAAATTAAAATTTAATAAAAATATAGAATTAGAAAATGGATTCATATATATTACGGGAATAGAATTAAAGAAACCGGTAGAAGAAGTATTTGAAGAAAATAAATCTGTGTATATAGAAGATATAGATGATATTTCATTTAGAAAAATATAAAGCTTTCTTGCTTAAAGACCTTAGATATGGTATAAAAAATATAGCTTCTCTTTTATTGAGAGCTGTTCAATAAAGGGCTGTGAACCTCGTCAGATTCGGAAGAAAGCAGCGATAAATGGTTTACTTTATGTGGATAGCTTTCAGTAAAGGGGAAGTTTTTAAAAGGAAAGAGGTTAAGATGTATCAAGCATTATACAGAGAATTTAGACCAATGAATTTCAACGACTCAGTTGGACAAGAGGAAATTGTAAGAATATTACAAAACCAGATTGATAATAATCAAACTGCACATGCATATCTTTTTACAGGTGTTAGAGGAACTGGAAAAACATCATTTGCTAAAATATTTGCTAGAGCAGTAAATTGTCTAGATTTAAAAAAAGGAGAACCTTGCAATAAATGTGAGAATTGTGTTGCAATACTTAAAAATGACACAACTGATGTTATTGAAATGGATGCTGCATCACATACAAGTGTTGATGATATTAGAAAAATTATAGATGAAATGCATTTTGTGCCAGCTAGATTGAAATACAGAGTATATATAATTGATGAAGCACATATGTTATCAAACAATGCTTGGAATGCCTTTCTAAAGTCGTTAGAAGAGCCTCCAGAGCATGTTAAATTTATACTAGCAACAACTGAACCTCAAAAACTTTTACCAACAATATTATCTCGTTGTCAAAGATTTGATTTTAAAAGAATTGAAGAAAATACAATCTTTGATTATTTAAAAAATATTGCTAAAAAAGCAAAAATAAATATTAAAGATGATGCATTAAGATTAATTGCAAATCTTGCAGATGGTTCTATGAGAGATGGAATATCAATATTAGAGAGTATGAGAAGTTCTGGTAAAGAAATAGAAGTAGCTGATATAAGATCAGTTATAGGAATACCATCATTAGATGATATGATAATACTTATTCAAAATATTGTTGAACAAAAAGAAGAAGATGTTTTAAGTATTGCATATAAATTAATTAATGAAGGTAAGGAAGCTAATAATATTTTAATAGAGATATTAAAAGTTTTAGAAAGCATTGTTATAAATTCTAAAGAAGATATGATTAAATATACTGAAAGTGAAATTGAATTATTAAAAGAACTTTCTAATACTCCAGATTTTAAAGTTTATGAGCTTATAAAAGACTTTTCAAGAATATATGCAGATCTTAAATATGCGAATAATAAGAATACAGTTTTTATTGCTTCTATACTAGAATTAACTGATAAGAATTATTCTAAAAATAAAAAAAATATTGTTGAAAAAATAGAAGAAGTAAAAGAAGAAGCAAAAAGTCCTAAAATAACAAAAGATGTAGAAAAAGAAATTATAAAAGAATTAAAAGAAGAAAAAGAGAAGGAAGTTTCTATTAAAAAAGAAATTATTTCAAATGGTGAAGTTTTTGATTGGACAATTATTATGAAAAATCTATCTGAAAAAAGAGAGATGAGAATTTTTGTAAATCTAGTTCAAGCAAGAACTCAAATAATTAAAGATACCATAGAGGTAAAAGTTGATAGATCTTTAACAAAAGAAGATAAAGACTATTTGAAATTACCTGAAACTATAGATAAAATAAGAGATGCTGTTGAAGAAGAAGTAGGCAGACAATATAATATAGACTTAATATTTAAAGAGGAGGAATAATGGCAAGAAGAGGTGGATTCCCAGGAATGGGTGGTGGAATGAATATTAATAAATTAATGAAGGAAGCTAAAAAAATGCAAGCTGATTTAGAAAAATCACAAAGCGACTTAGCTGATAAAGAATTTAATGCTACCATAGGTGGTGGTACTGTTACTATTAAAATGAATGGTAATAAAGAAATATTAGATTTAAAAATAGAAGAGGAAGTGGTTGATCCAGAAGATGTTGAAATGCTACAAGATTTAATAATTTCTGCTTTTAATGAAGTTAGTAAGAAAGTAGATGAAGAAACTCAAGCATTAATGGGTCAATTCAATATACCAGGTTTATAATGTATCCAGATTCAATTGAAAGATTAATTGAAAATTTTGAAAGACTGCCTTCAATAGGACGTAAAACTGCTG
>CAZMFV010000022.1:246-14380 GCA_964565695.1 uncultured Lachnospiraceae bacterium | reverse complement strand
AGATTATTAAAGATTTAAGAATGGGTGAATTTGATATATTAGTTGGAATAAATCTTTTAAGAGAAGGTTTAGACATTCCAGAAGTATCATTAGTTGCAATACTTGATGCAGATAAAGAAGGTTTCTTAAGATCAGAAAGATCATTAGTTCAAACAATAGGAAGAGCTGCAAGAAATACTGAAGGTACTGTTATAATGTATGCAAATGAACTTACAGACTCAATGGAAAAAGCAATAAAAGAAACTAATAGAAGAAGAAAAATTCAAGAAGAATATAATATAAAAAATAATATTACTCCAAATAAAGAAAGATATTAGAGAGATTATACAAGCTTCATTTGTATATGAAGATGAAGAAAAATATGACATTGATAATTTAGATGATATTATTGATAAACTAACAGAAGAAATGGTTAGACTTGCAGAAGATTTAAATTTTGAAGAAGCTGCTAAAATTAGAGATGAAATAAATGAATTAGAAAAATATTTAGAGGTTAAAGATGAATAAAGATATAGTAATAAAGGGTGCGAAGGAACATAATTTAAAAGATATTGATATTGTAATTCCTAAAAACAAATTAGTTGTAATTACAGGAGTATCGGGATCTGGTAAGTCTTCATTGGCATTTGATACAATTTATGCTGAAGGTCAAAGAAGATATGTAGAGAGTTTATCAGCATATGCTAGACAATTTTTAGGTATGATGAATAAACCAGATGTTCAATCGATAGATGGACTATCTCCCGCTATCTCAATTGATCAAAAAACTACTTCAAATAATCCAAGATCAACTGTTGGAACAGTTACCGAAATCTATGATTATTTAAGACTTCTATATGCAAGAGTTGGAATACCGCATTGTCCAATATGTGGAAGAAAAATACAAAAACAATCAGCAGAACAAATTGTTGATGCAGTATTAGAATTAAAAGAAAATACAAGAATACAAGTTCTTGCACCTGTAGTAAGAGGTCAAAAAGGTGAACATAAAAAAATCATTGATGACATGCAAAAACAAGGCTTTGTTAGAGCAAAAATTAATGGTGAAATGTATGATCTATCATTTGATGAAATTAAATTAGAGAAGAATAAAAAAGATGATATAGATATTGTTGTAGATAGACTTGTTATAAAAGAAGGTGTAAGACAAAGACTTACAGAATCAGTAGAAACTGCAATGAGATTTGCTAATAATTTAGTTAGTATTGAAGTGATTGGTGGAAAAACTACAACATATTCTGGTAATTATGCATGTCCTGAACATAATATTGGATTTGAAGAATTGTCTCCAAGACTGTTTTCATTTAATAATCCATATGGTGCATGTGAAGATTGTAGTGGAATAGGGTATTTATTGAGAATTAATGAAAATCTAATTATTCCTGAAAAAGATAAAACTCTTTATGATGGTATTAAGGCATTCGGTTCTAGTGAGCAAAAAAGAGGTGACACCATGGCTAGAATGTATTTTGAATCAATTGGTAAACATTATGGTGTTAAAATAGTAAATAAGAAAATAAAGGATTTACCAGAAGATTTTATGGAAAAAATCCTGTATGGAACTGGTGACGAAATTATTAGTTTCTCATATGAGTCAAATACAGGAACTAGGAATTTTGATAGGCCTTTTGAAGGTGTTATACCAACACTAGAAAGAAGACATAGAGAAACAAGATCATCTGGAATGAGAAAATTCTATGAACTATATATGAATGAAATGCCTTGTAAAAAATGTAATGGAACAAGACTTAAAAAAGAGGTATTATATGTTCTTGTAGGAGATTTAAATATTTATGAATTAACATCACTTTCAATTGATAAAATCAGAAAATATTTAAATGAATTAGAATTTGATGAGAGTGAATTAATTATAGCAACACCTATTCTAGAAGAATTAAATAAAAGACTCTTATTCTTAGAAAATGTTGGACTTACATATTTAACACTTGCTCGTGAAGCAGGAAGTCTATCAGGTGGTGAAGCACAAAGAATTAGACTTGCAACCCAAATAGGTTCAGGTCTTACTGGTGTTATATACATATTAGATGAACCAAGTATTGGTCTACATCAAAGAGATAATGATAAATTATTAAAAACATTAGAAAATCTAAGAGACTTAGGTAATAGTGTTATTGTTGTAGAACATGATGAAGATACAATGAGGACTGCAGATCAAATTATTGACATAGGCCCTGAAGCAGGTATACATGGTGGAAAATTAGTGGCACAAGGCAGTGTTAAAGATATTATGAAGGTTAAAGATTCACTAACAGGTAAATATTTATCTGGTGAACTATATATACCAGTACCAAAAGAGAGAAGAAAGGGTAATGGTAAGTTCTTAGAAATAAAAGGTGCAAGACAAAACAACTTAAAGAATATTAATGTTAAAATTCCTTTAGGAAAATTAATACTAGTAACAGGAGTTTCAGGTTCAGGTAAATCTTCTTTAATATACGATTCTCTATATATGAATATAAAGAATAAATTAAACAAGACATATGATAAGGCTGGAGAAATTGATGAAATAAAAGGTATTAGCAATATTGATAAAATAATAAGTATTGATCAATCACCTATAGGCAGAACTCCTAGATCTAATCCAGCAACATATACTGGTGTTATGGATGAAATTAGAGATGTATTTGCAGGAACAAATGAAGCTAAGATAAGAGGTTACCAAAAGGGAAGATTTTCATTTAATGTTAAGGGTGGTAGATGTGAAACATGTGAAGGTGATGGAGTAATAAAAATAGAAATGCATTTCCTTTCAGATGTTTATGTGCCTTGTGAAGCATGTAATGGTGCTAGATATAATAAGGAAACACTAGAAGTTAAATTTAAAGGTAAGAGTATTGCTGATGTATTAGATATGAATGCTTTTGAAGCTTTAGATTTATTTGAAAATATCCCTAAAATTAAAAATAGATTAGAATTATTAATTGATGTAGGTTTAGGATATTTAAAATTAGGACAAAATTCAACAACATTATCAGGTGGTGAGGCACAAAGAATTAAGATAGCAAGAGAATTGTCTAAAAGATCAACTGGAAAGACATTGTATATTTTAGATGAACCTACAACAGGTTTGCATTCACATGATATAGCTAAATTAATAGAAATATTAAATAGATTGGTTGATAGCGGAAATACAGTTGTTGTTATAGAACATAATTTAGATCTTATAAAAACAGCAGACTATATAATAGACATAGGTCCAGAAGGTGGAGATGCTGGTGGTGAAATCATAGCGAAAGGAACACCTGAAGAAATAGTTAAGATTAAAAAATCTTATACAGGACAGTATTTAAAGAATGTTTTAAATCTGTTATAATAAGTATAATGATTTTATCATTAGATGATTATTTTTTTCTAATAGGTAAATCTAAGTAGATAACGCAACATCAAAGGATATGACAACAGGAGGATTAAGATGTTAAAAAGTTTAGTTTTTTTATTAACACTGCGGATATCACTAGCTTTAGTAGACTGGTTTTTTGACTTCCTATTTACTAGAACTACAAATTTCATGGATAAATTACTTGATAAAACTAAAACAAAGCAACAATATGAAATTTTGGTTGCTTTCACTGTTTTTTTATTGATAATTGATGGGATTATATCAGTTCTAATTACATGGGTTGTGGCAGAACATATTTATTCTGCATTCCTAAGTCTATTTATAGCATTTTCTTAGAAGAGAGATACGAATGTATCTCTCTTTTTTCTGCTTTATTATATGTCTATATAAAGTGTAATCCTTTAAAAAGAGCTTTAAACATGGTATAATATAGATGAAACCTAATTTATGAGAGGATTATTTCTTCTTAAATGAAAAAGAGAATATAGGATAACTGTAATACTATTTGAAGAACAAAAGGAGGACGATATGTTTGCTTATCTGTTTGCTTATAGGTTTTTAATAATTTTTGTGATTCAAACATTTTTACTTGTAAAAATACTTTTTGATGAAACACTAAAGTATTATAATGCAAATACTAAAGTTAAAATTCTTTATTGGACATGGACAGCAATTTTTGTTGTTATTTATATAGTAGCCATTAAAGAGACTTTACTTTAGACAAGGAGGTCAAAATGAAAGTGTTCTATTATGTCATATCAGCTTTGATAGTCACGATATTCGTTTTAGTTTTAATTAACTATTATCACATTCTGTTAACAGCTTTGATTTTGATTGGAATAATTGGGACAGCTTTAGGTTTTTACTATAAATATATTTTTCTAGCAACTATTGCCCGGTTATTAAAACCGTATCTTTTGTCAAAGGAAGATACAAGAAAGTTTGGTATTGTCTATGTTTTAAAATACAGTTTCCTATATTTATGGAATGGAAGCATTGGAGTTATTCTTCTATATTTGGGAAATTATCTTTTAAAGATTATTGATCAATACATAGTTGAAGTACTCACATTCCTATTTTAGGTTTTAGAGAGATACGAATGTGTCTCTCTTTTTCCTTTACTTTTTAATTCAAATTAAGTAAAATAGATATGAGAATAGAATAGAATATAAATTAATAATTTTGACATTTATGTCAAAAAATAACAAAAGAGGAACAAAAGATGAATGAAATAAGAACAAATAACAAAAGAGTATTATTATACTATGTTGTAAATATTTTCTTGGTTTTAAATATGATGCTTATACTTTTTTCTAGTATAATCATGTTAAAATCAGGAGAGGTGTCTAGTGCAGGCTTGATTAAATTCTTTTTTAATACATTGTTTTTTACTGGATTAACGAAAGGAATCATAGCCCTAATTTTAAGATTACCTAAAAAAGATCAATTAGTGATGTTATTTATGTCACTTATTATTTCAATATTTATTTGGATTATGTCTATTCTAACTATAGTTTTTAATCCTTTAATAATATTACAGTTAACTCTATTTTTCTGGAGTATTTATGCAATATTGTATAATTATATTGTTTTGAAAAACATTAAACAATATATGTCTTTAGTTGTATTGACGTCAATATATGCATTTTATACTTTATCTCTATTTGTTATACTATTCATGGATATTTATAAAGTGTTCTTTGACTCAGGAGCAGTTCTTACAGGCACTCTTTCTATTATAATAGTTTTCATAAGTTTAGAAATGCTACAATTATTAGCATATGTTCTAATTCCAGAATATTATTCTAAATCAGTAGAAATTATTGATTTATTTGATGAAATACAATTCAAGTATGAAATAAGAGAAAGAGATGTTATAGAGCAAGAAGAATTTAAAACTAAGAAAATTGTTGAAAGAAAAATGCTTGAAAGACAAAGAATTGCAGAAAGAGAAAAAGAACGACAAGAGAGACTAGCTAAAAGAAGAAAAATTAAAAGTAATATAAGACCATTATCTAAAAACAGATTAGATAAACATTTAGACAAGGTAAATAAAAAGAAATACAAGGAATAAAATATGAACTATATAGAATTATTTAAAAGCAGAGCAAAATCTAATATTAAAAAAATAATATTACCAGAAGCTTTAAATGAATTAATTTTAAAATCAGTAGAAATAATCTTAAAAGAAAATTTTGTAGAAGTGGTTTTAATTGGAGATCCAGAAGAGATAGAAAATAAAGTAAAAGAATATAGTCTAGAAATAGATTTATCAAAAATAAACATATTTAATCCAAAGAATTCTGAAATTTGTGATAATTTAGCTAGAACTTTACATAGTATAAGAGAGTCTAAAGGAATGACTTTAGATGAAGCATATGAGTTAATACAAAATCCAATATACTATGGAATAATGTTATTGCAGACAGGATATGCTGATGGTTTAGTTGCAGGTATTGAACACTCTACTTCAGATGTTTTAAGACCGGCATTACAAATTATAAAAAACAAAGAAAGTACAAATTTAGTTTCTTCGTTTTTTTTAATGGAAATGCCTAATACTGATGTTGTTGAAGATGGTATATTATTATTTTCAGATGCAGCATTAATAGAAAATCCTGATAGTGAGCAATTAGCAGAAATAGCAATACGAAGTGCAAATTCATATGAAATGTTACTTCTAAAAGAACCTAAAGTTGCACTACTATCATATTCTACCAAAGGATCTGCTAAATCTGAAATGACTGAAAAAGTTATAAATGCATATAATATAGTAAAAGAAAATAATATTTCTTTAAAAATTGATGGTGAAATTCAAGCTGATACAGCATTAGTAAAAGAAATTTCAATAAAAAAAGATCCAAATTCATCAATACAAGGGGAAGCAAATGTTCTAATCTTCCCTGATCTTAATTCAGGAAATATATCATATAAACTAGTTCAAAGATTAGCTGGAGCTAAAGCTTATGGACCTATTACACAAGGTTTTAACAAGCCTGTTAATGATTTATCTAGAGGTTCAGAAATTGATGATATAGTTGGAACAATAGCAATTACTGCTATTCAATCTCAAGAAGAATAATAAAATATATAAATTAAAAAAACAAAAGGAGAAGAAATGAAAATTTTAATTTTAAATTGTGGTAGTTCATCTATTAAATTTCAATTGATGTTAATGCCAGAAGAAAAAGTCCTAATTAAAGGCTACTACGAAAGAGTTGGAACTGAAGAAGCGTTCTTAACAATCAGAACTAATGATCTTAAAGAAAGGTTTGAAATTCCCGCATTAAATCATGAATCTGGAATTCAAATTATTTTAAATAAAATTCTTGAAGAAAAATATAATGTTCTAGAAGACTTAAATGAAATAAAGGCAGTTGGACATAGATTAGTACATGGAGGAGAAAAATTTGTTGAATCTGTTTTAATAAATGATGAAGTTATCAAAGAGGTTGAAGAATTAATTACATTGGCACCATTACATAATCCGAGTTGTTTAGCTGGAGTTTATGCTATGAAAAATATTTTGCCAGATGTACCAATGGTTGCTGTTTTTGATACATCATTCCATCAAACAATGCCAGATTATGCATATATATATAATATTCCATATAAGTATTATGAAGAACATAAGATAAGAAAATATGGATTTCATGGAACTTCACATAGATATGTAGGACAAAGAGTTGCAGAAGTTTTAGGAAAAAACAAAGAAGATATAAATGTTATTTCTTGTCATCTAGGGCAAGGTGCTAGTATATGCGCTATAAAAGAAGGAAAATCTATTGATACTTCAATGGGATTAACTCCACTTGCTGGAATCCCAATGGGAACAAGATCAGGTAATATTGATCCATCTATAGTTCCATATATTGCAAATATCGAAGGAATAGATGCATATGAAGTAGATAATATTTTAAATAAACAATCAGGAGCATTAGGAGTTTCTGGTGTATCTCCAGACTTTAGAGATATTGAAGATGAAGCAGCTAAAGGTGATAAAAGATCACAATTAGCTTTAAAATCAAATGAATATTTAACAGCACAAACAATTGCTGGATATGCAGCAGCATTAGGTCATGTTGATGTAATAGCTTTTGCTGGTGGTGTTGGAGAAAATGGTGAAGATACTAGAAAAAATATTTGTGAACATTTAAAAATATTTGGTGTTGAATTAGACTTAGAACTTAATGATACAAAATCTGATGAAAGATTAATTTCAACTAAAGATTCTAAAATTCAAGTTTGGATTATTCCAACAGATGAAGAGCTGATGATAGCTAGAGATACTGTTGCAATTGCAAAATAATAATAATTAATATAAATATAAATGATAAATAATAAAAATTATATAAAATTAATATTAATATAAGGAGTTATAATGATTAAATTAGATTATTCAAATTCATTAATAAAAAGAGAAGAGATCTTAAAATATGCTGATGAAGTATCAGCTATAAATAAAGAATTTGAAAAAGATAAAAATAATGAAGATGAGTTTTTAGGATGGATTGATTTACCACATAATTTAGATGAAGAAGAATATACTAGAGTAAAGAAAGCCGCTAAAAAAATACAATCTGACTCTGATGTTCTAATTTGCATTGGTATTGGTGGTTCATATTTAGGTGCTGAAGCAGTAATACAGGCATTATCACATAAGTATTTAAAAAATAATGTTGAAGTTATATTTGTAGGAAATAATTTTTCTACTGAACATATACTTGAAACAATAGAATATATTGATGATAAGGATATATCTATAAATGTTATATCAAAATCTGGAACTACTTTAGAACCAGCTATAGCGTTTAGATTTTTTAGAGAATATTTAAATGAAAAATATGGTCCAGAAGAAGCGAGAAAAAGAACTTTTATAACTACTGATAAAGAAAGAGGTGCATTAAAAGAATTAGCAAATGAAGAAAAAATAGAAACATTTATAATTCCAGATAATGTTGGTGGTAGATTCTCAGTTTTAACACCTGTAGGTCTTTTGCCTATAGCTGCAGCTGGATTTGATATTGATCAATTACTTCATGGTGCTCAAGAAGCTGCTAATAAATATAATGACCCAGAAATTAAATATAATGATGCATATATCTATGCTGCAATAAGACACTATCTTCACACTAAAGAAGATAAGGATATAGAAATTCTTGTAGCATATAATGATAAACTTAGACTTTTTGTTGAATGGTTCAAACAATTATTTGGTGAATCAGAAGGTAAGGATGGAAAGGGAATATTTCCATCAGGTGTAATTTATTCAACTGATTTACATTCATTAGGTCAAATAGTTCAAGATGGACAGAGAAATCTTTTTGAAACTACCTTAAAAATTAATAAAGAAAAAGAAGAAATAATAGTAAAAAAAGATAGTGAGAATTATGATGGATTAAATTACTTAGAAGGAAAGACATTAAAATACATTGAAGACAAGGCAATGCAAGGCACTATAGAAGCTCATGTTGATGGTAATGTTCCTAATTTAATAATAGAAATAGATGAACTTAATGAAAGATCTTTAGGAAATTTAATATATTTCTTTGAAAAAGCTGTTGCAATGTCAGGGAAACTTTTAAATGTTAATCCATTTGATCAACCAGGTGTTGAAGCATATAAGAAAAATATGTTTAGATTATTAGGCAAACCTAAAAAGTAAAAGATAAAGTAAAACATAAAATTAAAACATTAAATACTAAAATAATAAATAATAGTTAAAATATAACAAAAGAAAAAAGAAAAGGTGAATATGGAAAAGAAGGTAAAAAAAGTAGCAATATTAACTAATGGCGGAGATGCTCCAGGTTTAAATACTGTTATAAGAGCAATCTTAAAATCTGCAAAAGTTCATGATATTGAAGTATATGGTTATCTAGAAGGCTATAAAGGTTTTTTAGAAAATAAATATGTTAGATTAGACTTAAGTGGTAATGCTGCAGGTTTATTAACTCGTGGTGGTACTATAATAGGAACATCAAACTCAACTAATTTATTTAATTTAAAGAAACAAAAATCAGATGGCTCATTTGAATATGTTGATATGTCAGATTTCTGTATTAAACAATTCCAAGATCAAGGATTTGATTGTTTATTTACACTAGGAGGAGACGGGACACAAAAATCTGCTAGAGATTTTGCTGTAAAAGGTCTTAATGTAATAGGTATTCCTAAAACTATAGATAATGATGTTGCATTAACAGATAAAACATTTGGATATGACACAGCAGTTTCTGTTGCAACAGATGCATTAGAAAGACTTCACTCAACAGCTGAATCACATAAAAGAATAATGGTTTTAGAAGTTATGGGAAGACATGCTGGATGGATTGCATTAGCATCAGGAATAGCAGGTGGAGCAGATGCAATTTTAATTCCAGAAATACCATTTGATATAGATAGAGTTGCACAAAAAGTTTTAGATAGAAAAGCAGCAGGTAAAGATTACACAATAATTTGTGTTGCAGAAGGTGCACATCCTATTGATGGAGAACAAGTTACAGTTGGTAAAACTGAAGGTAAAGGCTTAGATGATAAAAGACTTGGTGGAATTGGAGAATACCTAGCTAAAGAACTAGAAGCAAGAACTGGTTCTGTTTCTAGAAATACAGTTTTAGGATATGTACAAAGAGGTGGAACTCCGACTGCAACAGATAGAATTCTTTCATCAAATTATGGAGTTAAAGCATTAGAACTAGCAATGCAAGGAATTTTTAAAATATTAGTAACATTTACTAATGGAAAGATGGGATATGTTAGTCTAGAAGATGTAATAGGAAACAATAAAGAGATTGGAGCACCATCAAAAAACAATGAAATATCTAATCTTAAAAAAGTTAAAATGGATGATCAATTAATTCATACTGCCTATAATTTAGACATTGAATTAGGTCAAGAATTAAATTTTTAGGCTTTAGCAATCGTATATATAACTTGCTAAATATATGACTTTAATATATAATAATTTCATTGAAAACAATAATACTTAACATAGTATAGAAAGAGGTAAATAAGTATGAAGATAGAAAAAAAAGAAGAAAAAAATGTAGTAGATTTAATTTTTAATATTGAATCTAAAAAATTAGATGAAGGTATCAAATCTGTTTATGATAAGAATAAAAGACATTTTAGTATACCTGGATTTAGAAAAGGAAAGGTTCCTTATGAAATAGTAATTAAGACTTATGGTCCAGAAATGTTCTATGAAGATGCATTTAATGAAATCTTCCCTAGCATTTATGAAGAAGAAGTTGAAAAAGCTAAATTAGAAGTTTTTTCTGCACCAGAAGTTAATGTAGAAAAACTTGAATTAGGAGAAGATGTTGTAGTAAGAGCTACAGTAGCATTAAAACCAGAAGTTAAACTAGGTAAATACAAAGACATTAAAGTTAAAACTCCTGATTATAAGGTTAGTGATAAAGATATTGAAGAAGAAATAAAGAAAGCTCAAGAACAAAATGTAAGACTTGTTCCAGCTGATGAAAAAACTAAATTAGAAAATGGACATCAAGCAAATATTAACTTTATTGGCTATTTAGAAAATGAAGATAAAACAAAGGGTGAAAAATTCCCAGGTGGTGAAGCTGAAGGATTTGACTTAGAAATAGGTTCAAATTCATTTATACCAGGATTTGAAGAAGCAATGATTGGTATGAAGAAAGATGAAACTAAAGATATTCCTTTAAATTTCCCAGAAGATTATTTTGAAGAAAGTTTAAAAGGAAAGCCTGTTATATTTGAAGTTAAAATAAACGAAATTAAAGTTAAAGAATACCCTGAATTAGATGATGAATTTGCTAAAGACCAAGGGTTTGACGATTTAAAAGCTTATAAAGAAGATATAAAAGAAATGTTAGATGGTTTAAATGAAGAAAAAGCTCAACAAGAAATTGAAACAAATATTACAGATGAATTAGTTAAACAATCTAAAATTGATCTACCAGAAATGGTTGTAAATTCTAGAGTTAATGAATTAATAGATAGTCTAAGCCATAATTTATCACATCAAGGTTTAAACCTAGATTTCTATTTGCAAATGTATGGTAAAACATTGGAAGAATACATTGAAGAAACTAAACCTTCTGTTGAAACAAAGGTTAAATCTGATCTTATTTTAGAAGCAATCTTTGATGAAAATGAAAAAGAAATAGATAAGAAAAAAGTAGAAGAAGAAATGAAAGAATATGCAAAAGGTTATAATTTAGATTTTGATGAACTTAAAGAAGACAAAAACTTTATGGACAATATTAAAAAAGAAATTAAACCAAGACTTGCATTAGAGTTTTTAATTAAAACACTAGTAAAGTAATTAGGAGGACTTAATGTATTTATTAGCACAATTAAACAATTATACAAATTCATTTCCTGAACCAGACATATTAATGGAAGATGAAGCTTCTACATTTATATTTGCTGGAATGATGTTATTCATAATTTTTATAGCATTCCTTGTTTTAATATCAGTTGCAATTGTAACAATTGCTCAATGGAAAATTTTAAGTAAGGCTGGTAGACCTGGTTGGGCTGCTATTGTACCCTTTTACGGTCAATGGCTATTATTAGAATTAGTTGGTTTCCCTGGTTGGTTATCAGTATTAGTTTTAATACCATATTTAGGACAAATGTTACCACTAGCTTTAACAATTATGATAGGTATTAAATTACCAGAGAAATTTGGAAAAGAGCAAGCTTTTTCAATAGGTTTAATATTACTACCTGTTGTTTTCTATCCAATATTAGGATTTAGTAAAGCAGAATATATTGGTGATGAAACAGTAGCAGAAAAAGTAGTTGTTGAAGAAACTACTATAGTATCTGAAACTGAAGAAGAATAATTTGATATTATACTTAGTAATACTAAGATAAATATAAATATTTAAGGAGGAAATTATGGATCCAGTAACAACATCATTTGATTATGATTACGATTTTGATTTTGACTTCGATGGTTTTGACACAGGCGCTACAAACGCTGAACTTAGTGCATCTGCATCAGGTTTAGGAGCTTTAGTAGCAGGATTAGGTATTGTTTTTTATCTAATATCAATGGTATTAATGGTTTTAACAATTGTTTCTATGTGGAAAATATTTGTTAAGGCTGGTAGACCGGGTTGGGCATCTTTAATACCAATTTATAATAATTGGGTATTATTAGAAGTTTCAGGTTTATCAGGTTGGTTTATATTAATACCAATGTTAATACCTATTTTAGTAGGAATTAAATTACCTGAAAAATTTGGTAAAGAAACAGCTTATGCTATAGGTTTAATATTCTTACCAATTGTATTCTACCCATTACTAGCATTTGGTAAAGCAGAATACATCGGTGCAGAAGTTAAAGTAGAAGAACCTGTAATTGAAGAATAACTAGTAATAGTTAATAAAGTTAATATTTATCTTAACAAGGATTAGTAAAGAATTTGAAAGTTCTTGTTAAGATGAATTATACTTATTATTTATAATAAAATTAATTTAATAAAGATTACTTTTATTATGAATAATATTTATATGTTAAAGGAGAAAATATGTTTATAAATAAAAATAAAGAAGAAAATACTTTAATACCTTATGTAATAGAACAAACAAGTAGAGGAGAGAGAAGCTATGATATTTATTCTAGACTTTTAAAAGATAGAATAATATTCTTAGCTGAAGATGTTAATCCAGTATCAGCAAGTACTGTTATTGCTCAATTACTATTTTTAGAGTCTGAAGATCCTGATAAGGAAATCTTCATATATATTAACAGTCCAGGTGGGTCAATAAGTGACGGATTAGCTATAGTTGATACAATTAACTATATTAAAAGTCCAGTTTCTACAATTTGTATTGGAATGGCTGCAAGTATGGGAGCTGTATTATTAGCTGCAGGTACTAAAGGTAAAAGATTTGCAACTAGAAATTCTGAAATTTTAATACATCAACCTTTAATCGGTGGTGGTGGTCTTTCAGGACAAGCAACAGAAATAAAAATACATTCAGATCATTTAATTAGAACAAGAGAAAAATTAAATAAGATTCTAGCTGAATCAACAGGGCAATCTATTGAAACTATAGAAAAAGATACTGAAAGAGATAATTATATGACAGCTGAAGAAGCTTTAAAATATGGTTTAATAGATGAAATATTAGATGCTAGAAAATAATAGGAGGGAAGATGGCAAAAAATGATGATATGCCTAAATGTTCTTTTTGTGGTAAACCCGCAGCATTAGCAAATAAGTTAATAGAAGGCTTAGACAATACATTTATATGTGATGAATGTGTTCAAGTTTGTTATGAAATGATTCAATTTGAAATTGATCAAGAAAATAAGCAAAAAGCTAATAAGAAAATTAAAATGTTAAAGCCTGCAGAAATTAAAGAACACCTTGATAAATATGTTATAGGACAAGATGAAGCTAAGAAGACTTTATCTGTAGCTGTATATAATCATTATAAAAGAATCAACAATCTTAAAGAAGAAGATAATGATGTAGAAATACAAAAAAGCAATATCTTATTACTAGGACCAACAGGTTCTGGTAAAACATTATTAGCACAAACACTTGCAAAGGTTTTAAATGTTCCATTTGCTATTGCAGATGCTACAACTTTAACAGAAGCTGGTTATGTTGGAGAAGATGTAGAAAATATCTTACTTAAATTAATACAAAATGCTGATTATGATATAGAAAGAGCAGAAAAAGGTATAATATATATAGATGAAATAGATAAAGTTGCAAGAAAAACAGAAAACCCTTCAATTACAAGAGATGTAAGTGGAGAAGG
>CAZMFV010000022.1:0-219 GCA_964565695.1 uncultured Lachnospiraceae bacterium | reverse complement strand
ATTTATTGTTGGTGGTGCCTTTGATGGAATTGAAGAAATAATCCAAAATAGAATAGGCAAAAAATCTATGGGATTTGGTGCAGAAATTAAAACAGCAGAAGATTTAAAACAAACAGATATATTAAAACATTTACAACCAGAAGACCTATTAAAATATGGATTAATACCAGAGTTTGTAGGTAGACTTCCTGTAATTGTTTCATTGGAGAAATTAGATGA
>CAZMFV010000021.1:0-16117 GCA_964565695.1 uncultured Lachnospiraceae bacterium | reverse complement strand
ATACTAACAGGAATAATAAGAAATGCTGATGAATATCTTGCTGTAAGAAGAAGTATGAATGAATCATTTATGCCTGGTGCATGGGAGTTTCCAGGTGGTAAAATAGAAGAGAATGAAACTATATTGTCTCTGCACTTCAAAGAGAGTTATTAGAGGAACTAGGAGTTAAATTTGATTTATCAAATGTAAGAGTAGTTAATCTATATGATGAAATAAGGAATGACGAACACTATATTGAATTAGATTTTTTAATAGAGATTTCTTCTAAAGAAATGAATATAATTTTAAGTGAAGAACATGATGAATATACATGGGCAAAAGAAGACTCAGTATTATTTGATGAATATATAAGGGATAAATTAAAGAATATTTAAAAGACAAGGGTTAACAATGATAGATTTACATATACATACAAAATACTCTGATGGAACATGGTCATTAAAGAAAATATTAAAAGAAGCAAAGAAGATTGGTTTAGAAATAATATCAATAACAGATCATGATACATTAGATGCATATTTTGAATTAGAAAAATTAAATGTAGATAAAATATATAATGGTAAGATAATTACTGGAATAGAATTATCTACAGTATATGATGGTATAGCATTTCATATGTTAGCATATGACTTTGACTATAAGATTCTACAAGAATATTTAGACTTAAAATATAATAACAATATTGATTTAAATAAAGAATTTGAATTCATGATAAATAGTTGTAAAAAACACAATCTTAAAATAGATGAATTAGAATACAATTCTAAAGAAGGATGGCCTGTTGAAATAATATATGAAGAAATTAAAAAACATGAAGAAAATAGAAAACACTTTACTGAAGAAGAATGGAATGACATAGATATATTCTTTAACTCAGCAATAACTAAAATAGATTTTCCAGCATTCTTAGATATGAGCATACATTACCCTAATGGAAAAGAAGTTGCTGAAAAAGTAAGAGAAGCAGGTGGAAAAACCTTTATAGCACATGTATACAAATATGATTTAGAAGAACCAATTAAGTTCTTAGACTTATTAAAAGAAAATAATGTAATTGACGGAATAGAAGTAGAACACTCAACATTTAATGAAAAACAAATTAAGATATTAAAAGAATATTGTAAAAAGCATAATTTATTAATGTCTGGTGGAAGTGATTCACATGGAGATAAAAGACCTGATCGAGTAATGGGTTTTGGATATGGTAATATGAAAATATCAAAAGACATAATTAAAGATTGGTATGAAATTTAAAATATGATAATAGAAGAAATAGATAAAAAAGAAATACTTAATATATTAAAGAATGATAATATAATAGCTATTCCAACAGACACTGTATATGGACTAGCTATTAAAACTGATGTAAAAGAAAATTATAATAAACTTCTTGAAGTGAAAAATAGACCAAAGGAAAAACTTTTTCCAATTGTAGTATCATCAATAGAACAAATAGAGGAAATATCATATTTAGATAGTTTAAATCGAGCTATGATAAAGAAATTCATGCCAGGACCTATAACAATAATATTAAGAAAAAAAGAAGAAGTATTTCCATATTTAGACTCTAATACAATTGCAATCAGAATGGCAGAAGGATTTTCAAAAGATCTAATAGAAGAATTAGGAATTCCTCTTTGGTTAACATCAGCAAATAAATCTAATGCAAAACCTGCAATAAATTCTGAAGAAGTAATGAAAATCTTTAATAATGAAATTCAAGGAATAATAGATGGTGAAGTAAATGTTGGAATACCATCTACAATTATAGAATTTAAAGACAATGACTTTATAATACATAGAGAAGGACCTATAACAAAAGAAAGAATAAAAAAAGAATTAGAAGGAATTAAAAAAAAGGAATAGAATAAAAGATTATGACAGAAAAAGAAAAGATGATAAGAGGAGAACCATATAATGCGGGTGATCCTGGATTAATGAAAGATAGAGAAGTAGCTAGAAAAATAATTATCAAAGCTTCAAAAATAGTTAACAATCAAAAAAGAACAGAATTATATAAAAAACTAATCAAAACAAAGGGCAGAGCAAGCTTAGGCTTAGGATTTAAATTTGATTATGGGTACAATATCACTGTAGGGAATAATTTTTACTGTAATTTTGATTGTACAATGTTAGATGTATGTAAAATAAGCTTTGGTGATAATTGTATGTTAGGACCAAATGTTCAACTATATACAGCAACACATCCGATAAATGCAAAAGAGAGAAATAATGGTAATGAATATGGGAAAGAAATTATTATAGGAAATAATGTATGGATAGGTGGAGCTGCAATAATATTGCCTGGTGTTACCTTAGGAGACAATGTTGTAGTAGCAGCAGGGAGTGTTGTAACTAAATCTTTTGAAAATAATGTGTTAATAGCTGGTAATCCTGCTAAAGTAATAAAAGACTTAGGATAAAGTGAATGATATCAATGTAAAGATTTTAAATTTAGATATAAATAAAAAATAAAAAAAATAATAAAACTAATGAAAAAACATAATCAGTTTGATATAAATAATATAGAAAAGAAATTATGGAGGAAAATATGAAAAAAGATAATCAAAAAGGAAAATCAATATTTCAAAAACTTTGGTTTTGGGTTGTATTGATAATTATAGGACTAGCCCTATTTTACTTTAGCTCATTTATGTTAGCAAAAATAGAAGGTGATATGCCAACTGACGGAATAGAAGAAGCAGACAATGGTAGAGCAAAAATAAAAGAAAAAATAGTACATGATCTAGGTTTAAAAGAAACTAGAGATGGATTTACAGTAAGTTTTAGTAAAATAGAATTAGATGAAAATGAAACTAAACTTCATTACTTTCATAGAGCTGAAGAAGAAATGGACACAGAATACTTAATTATAAAAACATCTATAGAACAAGATGAAATCTATGAAGAAAACAGAGAATTTAGATTTGAAGATAAAAGATCTGAAGAAGAAAAGGAAAAAGACAAAGAAAGAAGAGATGATGGTAAGTTTAAAGATGAAGGAACTATATTATTACCTGGGCTATATGAAGAACCTTTCAGAATAAGAGTTAGAATTGAAACAGATGATTCTAAAAAAGATATAGAAGACTTTGTTTTTGAAGTAGATTTATAATCATATAATTAAAAATAAATATAAATATAAATATAAAGAATTTAAAAAATAAAAGATAAAAGAAACTACAAAATAAAAATAAAATAATATAAATAAATTTTAAAATAGAATAGAATAGAATACAATATAAATGTAAAAAAAGACAAAGAGGAAAGAAATGAAAGAAAAATATTACATAACTACACCAATATATTATCCTAGTGGTAAGCCACATATTGGAACAGCATACACTACTATATTAACTGATGCCATTGCTAAATTTAAAAAGATGCAAGGATATGATGTTAGATTTTTAACAGGTTCTGATGAACATGGACAAAAAATAGAAGAAGTAGCTAAAGGTTTTGGTATGAGTCCACAGGAATATACTGATAAAGAAGCTGAAGCTTTTAAAAAACTATGGGAATTATTAGAAATTGATTATGATCAATTCATAAGAACAACTAGTGAATTACATACAAAAGCTGCTGCTAAAATATTTGATAAATTCATGGAAAATGATGACATTTATTTAGGAAAATATGAAGGTTGGTATTGTACACCATGTGAAACTTTCTTTAGTGAATTAGAATTAGTTGATGGTATGTGTCCAATGTGTAATAGAGATGTGGAATGGACAGAAGAAGAAACATATTTTTTTAATATGAAGAAATATGAAAATAGATTAAAAAAATTATATGAAGAACAACCAGACTTCATTGTTCCTGAATCTAGAAAAAATGAAATATTTAAAAACTTTATAGAACCAGGATTAGAAGATTTATCTGTTTCTAGAACTAGTTTTGATTGGGGTATACCTATAATTAAAAATCCAAAACATGTAATGTATGTTTGGGTTGATGCACTTTCTTCATATATAACATCATTAGGATATATGAGTGATAATGAAGATGCATTTAATAAATATTGGCCTGCTAATTTACATATTGTAGGAAAAGATATTATTCGTTTCCACGCAATATATTGGCCTATATTCTTAATGGCATTAGGAATTGAACTACCTAGTCAAATTTATGCACATGCATTTTTTATGGCTAAAGATGGTAAAATGAGTAAGTCAAAAGGTAATGCAATGTTCCCAGACATTTTAGCAAAAAGATATGGTGTTGATGCAACAAAATTTGGATTACTTTCTGCTCTTTCTTTTGCACAAGATTCAGCATATAGTATTGAAGACTTTATAGAAAAATATAATGTATATTTAGCAAATGATTTAGGTAATCTTTTAAATAGAACAATTGGAATGTTAAATAAGTACATGAAGGGAATTATACCTGATATCAAAAACAATGAAAATTTAAAAGAAATGGAAGACTTTGCTGGATTAAATATTAATTCAACTACATTTGTGCATACAAAAGAATTAGAAAAAATTATTGAAAAACAAATGAAAGAAGTAACTAAAAGTTTTGAAAATATTCATTTAGCTGAAGGAATTGAAAATATATTTAAAATAATAGATAGAGCTAATAAATATATAGATAAAACTGAACCATGGGTTAAATATAAGAACATTGGTAAAGCACAAGAAAGTAGAGTTTCAGAAAAAGACAAATTAGATTTAATAATGTATACATTGGTTGAAGTATTAAGAAAAATATCTATAGCAATTAGACCATTCATGAAAAACACTTCTAACCAGATACAAGAACAATTAAATATTCTAGATAAAAACAATATAGAAGATTGGAATGAAGTATTTAAAAACAATATGGACTTGGGTGGAATTAAAGTAATTGAAGAAGGTAAACCTATATTTATTAGAATAGAAAAAGAAGAAGAATTAGAAGAATATAGAAAAATATTAGAAAGTTTAGATTAATACATAATGTAATAAAGGAGAATATATGAATAAGAAAGGCCTATTTTTAATTATAGCAATACTTATTTTAATAACAATTTCTATTAATGTAATTGTTTTTACAATATTAGAAAACAAAGCAAAAGGAAATAAAAATGAAAGTATAAAAGGTGAAGATTCTGTTATGGATAGAAATTTAGATCCAAGTAAAATAAATATTGTTCCTACTATGAATGACAAGATTACATCAGATAATGCTTCTTGGAGTGGAACATTTCAATTAGTTTGGAATGATATGAAAAATGAAATAGTAGAACAAGACATTATTTTTGATCCACAAATAGAGATGGCAGAAAATTTAAATAAAGAAGACTTTAATGAAAAGATGTTATCAGATGAATATTATTATAAGACATTTGGTATAAAGACTTTAGAATTAAAAGAAAAGATTGAAAAAGGTATTAAAGAAAAATTTAATCAAAATAGTGATATCTTAGATGACTTTGATTGGTCTGAGGATGCCCTAGATGACCCGAACAATCCATTTGTGACACGTTACTTTCTGTATACAATGCTTTATAGAGAATTTGATTTCTTAAGTAAATTTGATGAACTAGAAAAAGGGAAATTCGGAAAAAATTTTGATGATATAAAATACTTTGGGATTAGTGAAGAGACTAATGAAAAAGTAAGAGATCAAATAAGAGTTCTTTATTATAATTCTAATAATGATTTTGCAATCTTAGTTGAAACTAAAAATAATGATGAATTAATCTATGTTAAAAATCCTAATGGTAATACTTTTAATGAAATATATGAAAATATGAATAAAGAATCTGATAAATATAATGGTAGTATGAAATTAAACAAAATAGATAAATTTAAATCACCATATTTAGATTTTGATGAAAAAATAGAATATACTGACATTCAAAAAAAGGTATTCCCAACAAAAGATGGTGAAGCAGTTATAGAAAAAGCAATACAAACTATTAAATTTTCATTAGATGAAAAAGGTGGAACAATTAAAAGTGAAGCTGGAATAGATATGATAAGAGTAATAAGTGCACTTATACCAGAAGATGAAAAACCAAGATATTTCTATCTAGATGACACTTTTACAATGTTTTTAAGAGAAAAAGGAAAAGATCTTCCATATTTTGCAAGTAAAATACAAGATATAAGTCTTTTTCAATAATAATTAAATACAAGACTAAAATATAAAAATTAAACAAATAAAAAACAAAGAATAAAGAAGTTAGAAGTAAGAAGTAAGAAGACTCTTACTTCTTTTATTTGCTATATAATAGACAAAAGATTTTGTAAGATGTAAAATTAAATTACAGATTATGTTTCTTAAAAAAGATGTTAAGGAGATATATATGAAAAGACAAGGTATAACTTTAGTAGCCTTGGTTGTTACAATAGTAATATTATTAATATTGGCAGGTGTTACTATAGCTTTGGTATTAGGGCCTGATGGAATGATGTCAAAAGCTCGTGATACTGAAGTAGAATCTCGTCATGGATCTATATTAGATAAGGTAAGTATAAGAGATGCTGAATTAGAACTAGCGAGAAATATTGGTGGAAGCTATACTACAAGAGAAGCATTTATAAATCAATTAGTAGCTGCAGATTTGCTTGGTCCAGATGATCATTATTCTTCAGATTTTAGTACAATATATATTGGGTATATAAGTGATACTGAATATAAGCATAAGATTAATTTAAGGGAAGATTTACCTGAATCTACTGTTAATCTTGCTAATATGACTTTGAAAATAAGAACAACATCAAATAATCAAACAGTAGAAATACCAATAAGTAATGCATTAGGTTTAACTATAAATTGGGATTATGAAAATGATAGTGAAGACTTTAAAACACCTTCACCTTTAGTTTATCCTGAATTTACTTATCCTATAGCCAATACTTATCAAGTTCAAATTAAAGGAAAAGTTGGAAATGATGTTACTTTTGGTGACCCAGACAATTGGTATATTAATGAACATATAGTTGGAATTGATGTATGGGGTGAAAATGGTTTTTATGCAATAAATAATTTTGGTGCTCATTTGGAAGGAAATATTCCATCACCTACAAATAAAAGTTTTGAAAATGTTACTAGCTTTAGAAATGCATTTAATAGATGTATAGGATTAACTGGTAATATACCAGCAGATTTGTTTGCAAATTGTCCTAATCTAACTAGTATTAGATGGACATTTGGTGAATGTGAAAATCTAACAGGAACATTCCCATATAATTTATTAGATAACTGTCCTAATGTTACAGATTTTCAAGGTGCATTTTATGGATGTGAAAAATTAACAGGAACAGTTCCTAGATATTGGGATCTTCCTAATGCTCCTGAACCTTTTGGATGTTTCTGTAGCTGTACAGGTTTAAGTAATTTTGGAGAAATTCCTGGTTTATGGAAGATGTGTGAATGGTAAAATTTAAAAAGCAATAAAGTATAAATACTAATATAAAAATAAATATATAAATGTAAAATATAAATAAAAAAGAAACCTATAAAGAAACCTATATAAAAGGTTTCTTTTTTATTGTAATTAAACTTTCATTTGACAAATATAAAATAGACTTTAAAATGCCTTTATGAAAAAACAAAAAAGATACTTCTTTATATTGAAATTATTTAAACAAAACTGTAGATATTGTCTATTTAAATCAAATTCATTTGGACTATGTAGTAGATGTATTAATGAGTTTAGTAATTTATTAAATCCTTTTTATGAATATACTAATTCAATGAAAATAGTATCATTATCAAGATATATGTATGATGTAAGAAAGGAAATATTAGACTTTAAATTAAAGGGAATAAGAGAGATATCTAAATATTTTGTTCTTTCTCTATTTAATTATCCTAATCTTATTTCTGATATTTATAAATATGAATATATTACATATGTTCCAATGGATAAAAAGAAAGAAAAATATTTTAGAGGATATAATCAATCTAAAATAATTGCTAAAGATCTATCTATGTTTTTAGGAATCCCGTTAATAGACTTAGTAGAAAAAGTGAAAACAAATAAAACACAGAGTTCTGTTAGTAGTACTGAAAGAAAAGAAAATGTAAAAGATGTGTATAGAGTAAGAGAAGGTTATAGTTTTAAAAGCATTCTAATTATTGATGATATATTTACAACTGGAGCAACTATTTTTGAAATAAGAAATAAAATAGAAGAAAAATATGATGCAATAATTGATGCATTTGTATTAAGTAAAACTATTAATATTAAAAACTTTGATAGCTCTATAATAAATATTAAAAGCAGATATTTTAAATTAAAAGATAATAAAAAAATATTAAGAAAAAGAATCTTATTGGAAAGATATACTAAAAATATGATATAATAAATTTAAATATAGGAAATAAGGAGTAGTATGTCTGATAAAAAGAATGAAATAAAAGAAAGAGATAAAGATCTAAACAAAGGCAATATTAAAGATGGTGATAGTGAAAATGATAATGATAATGATAATGACAATGATAAAAGTGTTAATAATATAAGTACTTGCACTATTGAAGATAAAAAAATGATGGATAAAGATAGAATTATTCATATTATAATAAATTTTATAATATACTTTATAGTAATACTTGTAAAAGATGATGCTTCTGCACTTCTTATATTATTAAGAGTATTGCCAGCATTATTAGCAATTAATTCATTTATATATGGATTTAAGGCTAAGGGATGTGATTCTGTTTATTCTTTCACATCAGCACTTGCGTTTGTTCCATTTGTTTTTATTTTTCTAGGAGAAACTGGTTGGACATATCTTTTAATATATGTAAGTTTAATCATGCTTTCTAATGTAAGCGGATCATTTATATCAGGATTGTTTAAAAAAGAAGATGATCCTATAGGATGTAATTGTAAAGGAATCTTTTAATAAAACAAAACAAATATATCAAATAATACAAAAACATATGATAATTATTAAAAATCCATCACAGTATGGATTTTTTGTTTTCAACTAGATATTATATAAGTAAGAAATATTATGTCTAAAAGAGGTATGAGATGAATAGTAAAAGAGGTATTACCTTAATTGCTCTTGTTGTAACAATAGTAATATTATTAATTTTAGCTGCTGTTACAATCGCATTTGTATTGGGGCCAGATGGTATGTTGGCTAAGGCTAGAGATACTGGAGTTGCATCAAGATATGCAACTATAATGGATAAAGTTCATTTAAGAGATGCAGAACTTGCTATAGCATTTAATATTAATCAAGAAGGTGAACATCATAGAGACTTTATTGAAAGAATGGAAAGTGAAGGCTTTATAACAGATCAAGACTCATATGATGATATAACATATAGAAAAATCTTTCTTGGTAGAATAGATGCTAATAATTATAAATATACTATAAATGTTCCTGATGGAACTATGGATGGTAAGAGTATATTTGATGAAATTGCATTACTGCCAAATTCTGATGATAATCCTGAATTGAAAAAAATGAAATTAAAAGTTAGAACATGGGATGTTTATGAAGAAGTTGAACTACCTATAAGTAATGCTGCTAATTTGAAAATAAATTGGGATGTTGAAAACAATCCTGGTGAAGAAAACTTTATCACAGTTGGAGCAATTTCAAATCCTAAACATACATATACAGCACCAGGAGAATATATAGTTCAAATTGATGGAACCGCAGAGCCTGGAGTTAGTTTTGGTAAACCAATACATCCATATATTTTAGAATTCTTAAGTATAATTAAACAAGTAGAAACAAAAGGTAGTCAATATGAGATGGAAGAAATACAAGATGATATGGAAGACTTTATGAATCGTGTAAAAAATGGTCTTGAAGATATGATGGATGATTTTGCACAGAAATATGGTCATATATTTGAATCTGAAGATTTTGATCCTGACAATTTTGACTTTGGTATGGTATTACCTGGAAATATCGTAGAAATAATACATTGGGGTGAAAATGACTTCACTAAATTCCTATCTTTAGGAATTCAATTAGAAGGAAATATTCCTATACCTAGTAGAGAAAGTTTTAGAAATGTAACTGATTTTGAAGCTACATTTGCACTTGCTGGATTTAAATATTTAATAAAAGATATGGAAGGCTTTGATTTTATGCCAAGAGATGCTTTTAATATACCAGAACTATTTGAAAAGATACTTTTATCTTCAGAACATCTATATTCAGTACCATATAATTTATTTATAAATGCAACTAATGTAAAAAACATGAACTATGTTTTTGCATTAAGTACATTAGATAGAATACCATCAAAACTTTTCCTTAATACTCCATTAGTAGAAAGTTTTGAAGGAACATTTTCAATGTGTTTAGGACTAACAAGTGCTATTCCAAATGATTTATTCAGATATACAACTGAAGTAAAATCATTTACAGGAACATTTGCACTTAGTGTAGGAATGGTAGGAAAAATACCTAGTAATTTATTTAGTAGTTGTACAAAGGCAGAAAGTTTCTTTGCTACATTTGCAAATTGTCCAAGTTTAAGTGGACCAATACCTAGCAATTTATTTGCTAGAAATACAAAGGCTAAATCATTTGCCTTTACATTTGCATTTGCAACTTTTTATGGAAATATACCAAATAATCTATTTGTAAATTGTCCTGATGTTGAATATTTTTCTGGAACATTTGCAAAGTGTCAAAATTTAACAGGAGGAATACCTTCATTTGATAATAATTTAAAGGTTAAGAATTTTGCTAATGCCTTTTTAAATTGCTATGAATTAACAGGTGAAGCACCAGCTCTTTGGTTAAGAAGTAATGTTGAGGGTTTTCAATGTTTTGCTGACTGTGTTGAATTAACAGATTATTCATATATACCTGAATATTGGAGGAGGACTATAGAACCTAGTTAGATAGATTTAAATTGTAAGGAGAATACAATGAATATAAAAAAGGGAATAACATTAGTAGCTTTAGTTGTAACAATAGTAATATTATTAATATTAGCAGGTGTTACAATAGCTCTAGTATTAGGACCTGATGGGATGTTAGAAAAAGCAAGAGAAACTAAAATTGACACCCGTTATGGGACTATCTTAGACAAGGTACATTTAAGAGAGGCTGATTTAGAAATATCTGCAAATCTAAATGAAACAGGAGAAGGTAAATTAATTTTCATTTCTAGATTACAAAGTGAAGGACTTATAATTCCTGATGAAGATTTTTATGATGAGGATACTTCTATATTAAAAATAGGAAAGGTAAAAGACGACGAATACAAATACAGTATAAGAATTCCAGATGAAAAAACAGTTGCTAGTGGATTAAAAGATACAGATCAACCGGGTAATGAATACTTAAAAGACATGGCATTAATTGTTAAACCTGATTGGTGGGATGAAGTTACACTATATATTAGCAATACTAGTGGTTTAAGTATTAATTGGGATTTTGGAAATGGTGGAACTTGGATTGATTTAGATGGAAGTCCAAATCCAACTCATCAATATGAAAATGATGACTTACACACTGTCCTTATAAGAGGTGTTGTTAATGGCAATTCAACATTTGGAGATTTTATAGAAGAAGGTTTAGATGACGAAAGAGAAATCAATATTGACGAAATAGATGAAGAACAAAGAATTAAAATAGCAGCAGACAGTCAAGATGAAGACTATGATTATAGTCAACCAATTGTTGGTATACAAAGCTGGGGTGAAAATGGATTTACTAGATTTGGCTATATGGGATATACTAAGATTATTGACATACCAAGTCCTACATTAAAGAGTTTTGAGAAGGTAACACATTTTAATTGGACATTTGCTGAAACATATATAGGTGATCTTGAAGAACATAGTTCTAGAAATGATAAAGTTTTAGGAAATCAAGATGATTTTAAATATTTAAACTGCCTTGCAGAAATTCCATATCCTAAATTTAAAATGCCTAAGAATTTCTTCGCTAATTGCCCAAATTTAGTTAGTGTTAAAGGAATGTTTCAATGGAGTGAAATAGAAGAAATACCAAAAGGTATATTTTCAGAAAGTTTAAATATAACAGATTATAGTTATTGCTTTATGGGTAGTTATAGATTGAATGGAATGGCACCTAATCCTTGGTTAAGATCAGGACTTACTGGAACAGGCTGCTTTTTATATTGTGAAAATTTAAGCAATTACGATGTTATACCAGTGCAATGGGGTGGACCAGGTCCTGGAATACCGCAATAGTTAAATTTACAAATATGATAATTTGTTTTTAAACAATTTAATAATATAAAAATGAATCCATATATATGAAATATTAATATAGTGTTAAATATTCATTATGATATGGATTTTTTCTTTTATATAATATAAAATTAACATAGTAAAATATAAATACAAAAGAAATTATTTAGGAGGAAAAATAATGAAAATAGGAATTAACGGATTTGGAAGAATAGGAGTTCAATCTTTTTTAATAGCATTAGAAAGGCATCATGAAGTAAAATGTATCAATGATCCATTTATGTCAGCAGATTATATGGCATATATGATTAAATATGATACTACTTATGGAAGAAATGATCATCTAGATGTTTTTGCGAAAGATGAGAATACTCTTGTTGTAAATGGAGAAGAAATTAAAGTATTTGCTGAAATGGAACCAGGTAATGTTCCATGGGGTGAATGTGAAGCTGAAATAGTATTAGAATGTACAGGTGTATTTAAAACATTAAAAGAATGTCAACCACATTTAGATGCTGGAGCTAAAAAAGTTATAATATCAGCACCTTCAAAAGATGCACCAATGTTTGTAATGGGTGTAAATAATGAAGAATACATGCCTGATATGAATATTGTATCAAATGCATCATGTACAACTAATTGTTTAGCACCTGTTGCTAAGGTATTACATGATAAATTTGGTCTTAAAGAAGGATTAATGACAACAGTACATGCTGTAACTGCAACTCAAAAAATAGTTGATTCAGTATCACCTAAAAACTGGAGACTTGGAAGATCAGGATTCCATAATATTATTCCTTCAACAACTGGAGCTGCAAAAGCAGTTGGTGAAGTTATACCAGAATTAAAAGGAAAATTAACAGGAATGTCACTTAGAGTTCCAACAATTGACGTATCAGTAGTTGACTTAACATTCAAAACTGAAAAACCTACAACATATGCTGAAATATGTGAAGCAATGAAAGAAGCATCTGAAGGCGAACTAAATGGAATTTTAGGATATACAGAAGAAGAAGTTGTATCATCAGATTTTATAAAAGATCCAAGAGGTTCTATATTTGATGCAAAAGCAGGAATTCAATTAACTGATGACTTCTTTAAAGTACTTGCATGGTATGACAATGAATGGGGTTATTCTACAATGTTTGTAAAATTAGCAGAATTCGTATTTGAAAGATCAAAATAAAACTCAAGAAATAACATAATACAAAGGAGAAATCATGACATTTAATAAGAAAATAGTAAAAGATGTAGAAATTACTGGAAAGACAGTATTAGTAAGATGTGATTTTAATGTACCAATAGATGAAAATGGAAATATTACTGACAATAGAAGAATTATATCAGCATTACCTACAATTAAATATTTAACAGATAGAGGTAATAAAGTTATTCTAACATCTCATTTAGGTAGACCAAAGGGTGAATGGAAAAAAGAATTTTCACTAGAACAAATAGTATCTGAAATCTCTAATAATTTAGGACTAGAAGTTCAATTTGTTGATGACATTGTTGGAAGAAAAGCTAAAAAAGCGGTAAGCAATCTGAAAGAAGGTGAAGTTCTGCTTCTACAAAATCTAAGATTTGATAAAAGAGAAGAAAAGAATGACAAGAAGTTTTCAAAAGATTTAGCATCATTAGCTGATGTATATGTAAATGATGCATTTGGAACTGCACATAGAGCACATTCCTCAACTGCAGGTGTTGCTGAGTTCTTACCATCATATGCAGGATTCTTAATAGAAAGAGAAATGAACTATCTAGGAAAAGCATTAAATGATCCTGAAAGACCATATATAGCACTATTAGGTGGTAAGAAAGTATCTGATAAGATACAAGTAATATCATCACTATTAGAACAAGTTGATTCAATAATAATTGGTGGTGGGATGGCAATTGCTTTCTATAAGGCGATGGGTCTTGAAATAGGAAAGTCATTTTTTGAAGAAGATACAGACAAAGAAGTTAACAATATAATTCAGAAAGCTAAAGAAAAAGATGTAAGAATTTTACTACCAAGAGATTTAGTAGTAGCTGATGAAATTGATTCTTTAGAAACTGAAATTGTTGAATATACAAATATACCAAAAGATAAGGCTGTTTTTGATATTGGACCAAAAACAATAGAAAATTTTATAGAAGAACTAGGAAAAGGAAAGACTATTTTCTGGAATGGACCTATGGGTGTTTTTGAGAAAAAACAATTTGCCAAAGGTACTGAAGATATTGCAAAAGCAATTGCTGATTACAATTGTATAAGTATAGTTGGTGGTGGTGATTCTGCAGCTGCAATTGAAAAACTTAAATTAGATGATGAATTCTCACATATATCTACAGGTGGTGGAGCATCATTAGAATTTATAGAAGGTAAGATACTACCAGGTATTGATGTTCTGGAAAATAAATAAGGGTTATTATGAAATACATAATGGGTAATTGGAAGATGAATATGCTTCCAGATGAAACTTTAAAATACATTGAAAAATTAGATGAAGAATTAAAAATATTAGAAAAAGAAGAAAAAGATAAAGAATTAGACAATATTGATATAAGTCTATTTGTTCCTTTTATTAATATATTTTATGCACATCTTATGAGTCAAGAAACTAGAATATTAATTGGTGCACAAAATATGCACTATGAAGAAAAGGGTGCATTTACAGGTGAAGTGTCTGCTGAGATGTTAAAATCTGTATTAGTAGACAATGTTTTAATTGGACATTCTGAAAGAAGACATGTTTTTGGAGAAAGTGATATTGATATAAATAAAAAGCTAATTAAATCACAAGAAAAAGATTTAAGAGCAATTTTTTGTATTGGTGAAACTTTAGAAGAAAATGAAACTGGTAAAACTGAAGAAGTTATAAAAAGACAAATATTAGAGGGTCTTAAAAATGTTGATATAAAAAATATAATTATTGCATATGAACCAGTTTGGGCAATTGGAACTGGAAAAGTTTGTGATTCTGATATTGCAAATAATATTGTTAAGATAACTAAAGAAATAGTAAAAGAAAACTTTGGATTAGATCTTCCTGTACTATATGGTGGAAGTGTTGATTCAAATAATGCTAAAGAAATTTTAAACAAAGAATATTTAGATGGAGTATTGGTTGGTGGAGCAAGTTTAACTGTTGATAAATTCCTTCCAATTATAAAATCTGCAATGAGTGGTGAATAATGATAAAGACTGTAATGTTAATGATATTAGATGGTTT
This sequence comes from uncultured Lachnospiraceae bacterium, assembly GCA_964565695.1. Classification (GTDB taxonomy): domain Bacteria; phylum Bacillota; class Clostridia; order TANB77; family CAG-508; genus CAZCCM01. Next base: position 760 of record CAZMFV010000021.1, on the reverse strand, counting down.
TGGTATAAATCCTAATGAAGAAGCAAATGCTGTTAAACTAGCTAATATGCCATATTATAATAGATTATTAGAAGAATACCCAAATAATGTAATGATAACATCAGGTGAAGATGTTGGATTACCAGCAGGACAAATGGGTAACTCGGAAGTTGGACATACTAATATTGGTGCTGGAAGAATAATTTATCAAGATCTATTAAAAATAAATAGAGATATAGATTCAGGTGATTTCTTTTTAAATCCTGTATTAGTAGAAGCAATAGAAAATGCTAGAGATGAAAATAATAATCTTCATTTATTTGTACTTGTATCAGATGGTGGAGTGCATAGTCATATAAGACATCTAAATTCTATTTTAGAACTAGCTAAAAGAAAAGGTTTAGATAGAGAAAAAGTTTTCGTACACGCATTCTTAGATGGTAGAGATACATCACCAACATCTGGATTAAAATTCATTCAAGATTTAGAAAATACTTTAAAGGAAAAAGAAATTGGTAGAATTGCCACTATATCAGGTAGATTTTATGCAATGGACAGAGATAAAAGATGGGATAGAGTAGAAAAAGCATATAGAGCAATAGTACATGGTGAAGGTAATAAATCATCTGATCCTATTTTTGCAGTTGAAGAATCATATAGGCAAGAAGTATATGATGAATTTATTATACCAACTGTTATAACTGAAAATGAAGAAGCAATTACTAAATTAGAAAATGATGATACAGTTATATTCTTTAATTTTAGACCAGATAGAGCAAGA
>CAZMFV010000020.1:3889-16296 GCA_964565695.1 uncultured Lachnospiraceae bacterium | reverse complement strand
AATAAATTAGATATTTTTTTATAACATCTTGTAACATATGTTTGTGTTTTCTAGACTCTACCAAATCCCATAGTCGTACAAACATTGATTTTTAGGCTTTAAAATGCTATAATATACTTATCTTTATTGTTTAAAGAGAAACTATGCTATTTGTCTCTTAAAAAAAATTGAAAGGAGTTGTTATGTTTACACTCAAAAATGCAAAGAGCAAACTAAGTAATGCTCGGAAAGTCACAGGTCTTCCTAAAGATCTCTACTTATTAACAGACTATATGTCAGTTAATTGTGATGATGTAGTAACAACACTCGGATTATTCTTATTGCTGATGTTCTCTCTTCGTGATATTTCTGCTGGTGAATCTGGATTTAAAACAGATGAATTCTCTTCACTTCTTAAGGTAAGAAAAAAGGAAGTTTTGGAAAGCAAGATCTATATAGTTAAAGTTATAGATGAAATTGCTAGTCCTGAATTTGCTGGAGAATTTAGAGAAATATTAGAAAAAAATCAAAAATGGATTTTACCACCAAAAACTTCTAAATAAGAAGAATGATGTAAAGAAATGGAAAAGAAATTAGAATATTAACAAGAACATGTAATTCTAAAGTTTTCAAAACAAAAGCAAGTCAAATGACTTGCTTTTATTTTTATTTAATTTAATGCCTTTAAAATTTAAGTTTAATTTTAATTATTTTATTTTTAATATTTAATAATTTTTATTTTTCTAATCTATTTAAATATTCTTCTACATATATTTTATTTGCAATAGATAGAGTTACATTTTTAAGAAGATGTTGTTCTTCAGTTCTAATAACAAATCTCTCTTTTTTAAAATCTTCTCTAATCTTTTCAATATCAAAATCTTTATTATTAATCGATTCTCTTTCTAGAAAAACAGACTTTATACCTTCTGCCATTAATATACTAAAACTTATATAGGCTCTTTCTATTGGTGCAGCCTTGTATGTAATATCTAAGAATCTAATTATCTCATCTGTTGTATATATTTGCTTTAATAAAGATATTACAATAAGTTTTGCTATTTGAACTCTAGAATATTTTTTGTTTTTAGGTGCTTCAATCATCTCTCTTTTAACATAGTAGTTAATCATTGCTGATGTTATAAAGCTTGAAGTAAAATCTACTTCCTTACCAAAAATAATATTTCCAGATAAAGATTCATTTATTATTTGAACAACTTGTTCAGAATATAAATTTATATCTGGTATATCATCCCATTTTATTAAATTTAAAACAACATTATCTTTATATTGTTCTTTAAATTCCATAGTTTTTTCTTCCTTATTTCCTTTTTTCTTATCTTTAAAAAATCTTTTCAAATAAATTTATTTTTTTACTTTATTTAAAAAGCTTATTTATCAAGCTTAGTTATACTATATATGTATCTGTCTTTATTGTCAAGTTGACATTATGTTTAACTTTTGATAATCTAGTTACTATAACTAGATACAAGGAGAAATTATGAAAAAAAATAAAAATGCTAGAATAAATAATGATAGAAAGGAAAGCTTTACAGAGTTCTATAATGAAATCTATGGTAAACATTCAGACCTTACAGCTTTTATATACAAACCTGATAGACATACTGAAAGAAGTAGATATATTGAAAAAACTTTTAAAGATTTTAATAGAGATAGAATCGTTCTGAAAAAGTTTTTAACTGAAAATGGTTATGAAAATAAAAAGATAGCTTTAACAGGAAGAAATTCATATATTTGGGAAGTTGCTATTGGATCAATACTATCTTCTAATAATATAGCCATACCTCTTGATAAGGAATTACAAGTTGCAGAACTTAAACAATCTTTAGAAAGAAGTGGTACTAATGCTTTATTATATGATAAAAGATATGAAGAAATTGTTTTAGAAGCTACTAAAGATCTTAAAGATTTAGTTGTTTATACTTTTGACAGTGTTCAAAAACTTTTTGATGATAACACTCTTTCTATGGAAGAATTAGAAGCTTATGACTATGTAGAAAAAGATAATGAAGAAAATATTAAAATATTATTATTCACATCAGGAACAACATCTATGTCAAAAATGGTTATGCTATCTCGTGATAATCTTTTAACCAATATTTATGACATTGATGAAAAAGAAACTCTATATACTACTGATACTACAATCTCACTTTTACCAATGCATCATGTTTTTGGTTTAGTTGGATCATTGTTTATGCTATTTAGAGGTGTTAGAACAGCATTCTCTGATGGACTTAGATATGTAGCACAAAATTTAGAAGAGTATGAAGTTTCAGTATTTATTGGTGTTCCTCTATTAGTTGAAGGAATATATAATAAGGTTGTTTCAACAGCTAAAAAGTCTGGAAAATGGAATCTACTTAAAACTTTAATGAAGGTATCAAACTTCTTATTAAAATTAAGTATTGATATTAGAAGAAAATTATTTAAATCAGTTATTGATGGTCTAGGTGGACATATGAGATTCATTATTTCAGCTGCTGCATCATTAGATCCAGAAGTTCAAAAATTCTTTAATAGTATAGGAGTTTTAACTATTCAAGGATATGGTTTAACAGAAACGTCTCCTGTTTTAACAGCAGAAACAGACGAAAAACAAATGCAAGGTTCAGTTGGAGTAACAATGAGGCATACTGAGGTAAAGATTGATAGAGAAGCATTATATAATTTCTATATTGAAGACCTTGGTTTTGAAGAAAGTGATCCTGCATTACAGGAAGTAATAAATGGTGATGAAGGAGAAATATTAGCTAGAGGAAGAAATATTACTCAAGGTTATTACAAAGATCCAGAAAGAACTAAGGAAGCATTTACAGATGATGGTTGGTTTAGAACTGGTGACATCGGAAAAATGAAAGGTGACTTTTTATTTATAACTGGTAGAATAAAGGATATGATAGTTCTTCCAAATGGAAAGAAAGCATTCCCAGAAGAAATGGAATTCCTATTCCATGAAGTTAAAGGTGTAATTGAACCATTCATATTTGGAAGTAGCGAAAACTTAGGATTCGGTGCTGGTGGTGAAACTAAAATTTATGTTGCACTACATTATGATGAAGAATACTTTAAAGATAAAACTGAAGAAGAAATTCATAAGTATTTTTCAGATGAAGTTAAAAAAATTAATAGAACTCTACCAACATATAAATACATTAGAGGTGTAATCCTTTATGATAGAGAATTTATTAAAACAACTACTAAGAAAATAAAAAGAAATATTGAGAAAGACAAAATTGAGGAAATTTATACAGTATGAAAGAACTAAAAACAAATTACAAAACAAAAAAGAAAGAAATTAAATCTAAATATAAGAAAGATAAAAAAGATTTAAAATCACAATATCAAAATGATAAAGAAACTCAAATTGAGTCTAATAATAAAGGTGTAAAAGCCAGATATTCAAAAGGTGAAGAAATATTTAATATGGTATCACATATTGTAGGTGGAGCATTGGGTGTCATTGCTCTCATCTTCACTCTTATACTATCTATAAAACATCATGATGGTACTACAATTTTCGCTTCAGTTGTATATTCACTATCTTTGATAATACTATATACAATGTCTAGCATTTATCATGGACTAAGTCCTAGACTAGCAAGAGCAAAGGATGTATTTAGAAAATTTGATTATATATCAATATTCATTCTAATTGCAGGATCTTATACTATATTTTTAATGCAAGTATTAAGACCAGTTGATCCTAAGTCTGCTTGGATTATATTTGCAGCTATGTGGACAGCCACAGCAATTGGAGCAATCCTAAATGCAATTGATGTTAGAAAATTTATTGTAGTTTCAAATATAGCATATCTATTAATGGGTTGGACGATTGTATGGAAAATTAAAATTATTAAATCATTAATGCACCCAATAGGATTTCTTTTATTACTTCTAGGTGGTGTTGCTTATACATTAGGTGTAATCTTCTACATAATAGGTAAAAAGAAAAAATGGATGCATTCAATCTTCCATCTTTTCATATTAGCAGGTTCTATATTACACTTCATATCTATAGTTGGATATGTGTTATAGAAAAAATAGAATAAGAAACAAAGCATACAGAAACTAAAACAAATACAAAAGACATTGCACTAAGCAATGTCTTTTAGTTTATATCATATATATTTAATATATGTCTTCATTCAAATGACTATGGCTTCCTCCCGGTCTGTATAATAAAGGAACCGGCCTAGTTACATATTCTAATGGATTTACTCTATTAGATTCAAAATATCCACCTGTGTTATAACCACCTACAAAAAAATCAAAATGCAAATGATCAGATTCTGATAATCCTGTACTTCCCATTTCCATTATTTTCTGTCCTCTTTTTACTGACTGATTTTTAGAGACAAGAATTTTTCTCCCATGTGCATATCTAGTAAATACCCCAGCACCATGGTCTATAACAACGGTATTCCCATAACCACCATAAGATCCTGCAACCCTAACTATACCAGCGTTAGAAGCATATATCGGGGTGCCAGCAGCATCAGCAACATCAATAGCTAAATGTCCCCTAGGATTTTCAGTCCAATAATATCCTTGAGCTGGTCCATCACCATATTTTGTTGACATATAATTTGAAGACATAGGTAGAGGCCAGTGATACTTTCCATCAGGGTGACCAATAAATACTTTTGAAGTTGCAGAACTAGCCATTTCTCTAGCAATTTGAGCTTCCGCTTCCTTATATTGTTGTTTTAATCTAGATATAGAACTAACTAAATTCTTTTCTTTAGCACTTAATTTATCTACTTTTTCTTGTTTTAATTTCATTAAATTTTGTTGAGCTACTTGTGATGCTTTAACTCTATCTTGTGCTTCTTTTAAAATTTTTTCTTTAGAATCTAGTTCTTTCTTTAATATTTCTATTTTTCTCTTATTTTTAGATGATTCACTTAATATTTCGTTATCAATTGCTGATAATTCCTGTAACATATAATAATTAGATAGAAAATCCATTAACCCATCAGACTTTAATAAAATTTCCCAAGTGCTATATTCACCCTGTTCATACATAAATGTAAGTCTTTTCTTAACTAAAACTTCTTGCTTAGCATAATCTTCTTCTTGTTTATTTAAATCTTCCGAAATAGTACCTACTTCTTCTTGAGTTTTTTCAATCTCTTTACCTAATTTTTCAATTTCAAGTTTTCTTTCTTCTATTTGAATCTCGAAATCATTTATAGCTAATACATTACTTGTGATTTCTTCTTCAACATATTTTTTATCTGCCTCAGCTTCTTTAATCTCTTTTTCTAGTCTCTTCTTTCTTGCTGTAGCTGTCTCAGCATGAACAAATGAAATAGAGCTATTCATTATTAAAAACATTAATAATGTCATAGCTACAAATCTATTTAATATAATTTTAAACTTCTCGTTTTTTAACATTTTCCCCTCGTATAATTAAAAACCTTTGTTTTCCTTTGCAATATATATTATACAACCAAAGTATAGGAATGTGCAAATCTTTCATTTGATTTAATCTTTTTAAAATCAGCATGTCATATTTGTAACATAATTTTAATATTCAAAACATTGAAAATTCAAGCTTTTTTATATAATATAATAGTAAGAAATAAAGGAAAACAAATGATTAGTGATATTAAAAATATTAGAAAAATTGAATTAGAGGAAGAAATTTCTGAATATACTAAAAGTTTAGAGAGCGCAAAAGTTAAACTTGAAGAAGTTCAAAAAAGTCTTTCTGATTTAAGAATGTTAGCTGAACCTAGAACTTACTCTTGGTTCGAAGAATTTATATTTAAAAGAAGAGAAGTTCGTGAATATCGTCAAGCAGCAATTGATAATCAAATTAAGTTAACTGAACTTGAAGAAGATAGAGTTTTATTTGAAAACACAATAAAAGAATATGAGACTAAACTTACTGATGCTAATAGAAGAAACAAAACAGTTGATGTTGCAAATAATTTTGAAGAACTTGGTTTTAAAAATATTGAAGATGTAGAGAAACTTTTAAAAGACAATGATAAAAGTATAGTTTTAGAAAAAAATGATAGAATTGCAAGATTTATATCATCTAAATTAAGAAAAACTTCTGAACTTTTATTAATACATAAAACAGATGTTATTCCTAATTCAGATAAAATCTTAACAGAAGCAGAAACAGAAGAAAGTATTAGAACAGAAATTCTTATTGGTGATTCTTTAGTTTCAATAGACATTCCTAAGTTTGAGAATACTGTACACTTTACAGTTAATGGAGTAGATTATGGTAATCCTAGCAAATATGCATTAGCCTTTAATTATGATGATTTAGACAAATCTAGAGTTGTATCAGCATTACCTAATGATTTCTTTTTAGACTCAGCTCCTAATATTCCAAAGGGTTCTAAATTATTTGTTCCTAAAAGTGAATTAGATAGCATAAATAAAAGTAGTTTGAAAAATATAGAAATTATAGCATATGAAGATGATGAATTAACTGAAAAGAATATTTTATTAAGTTCAGCCTTATCAACATATATGAATAATTATGCATTTCATGAACAAGATCTTACATCTTCTGGATGGGATAATAAAGAATCTTTAATGGAGTACCAAGATTTAATTGAAAAAGATTTAGATAAGGAATCTGAAATTAAGCTTGAAGACATTGTTGATAAAAAAGATGCACTACCTTTTAATCTTACTAGATTTGTTCCACATCGTTATACTAAATATTTAGAAGAGAATTCAGTATCTAGAAAAAAAGTTTCTTTTGCTAAAGCAATAGAATATCTACATGAAAATATTGATGATTATTCTGTTCAAAAGAAAGAATTAAAAACAAAAACAACTGTAGAATATGATAATGATATTTTAGTATCTAATCCTAGAGATAAGTCTACTGATAGAGTAGAAGATGTCTTTGTTGACTTTATAGAATTACTAAGAGAAAGAAATATAGAAAAATTAGATGAATATATTAATGAAATAGACTCTAGATATATTCCAGATAAAGAAGAATTTAGAGATGAATTATTAAAATCTACATCTAGATTAAAAAATGATGCTCCAATGAGAAATGCTTTATTTATAAATATCTTTGAAAGATTTATTGATTTAGAAATAGATAAAGATGAAGTAATAAAAGAAGAAACTAAACCAAAGCCAGAAAAAAACAATGAAGTTAAAGTAGAGTCAGAAGAAGAACTAGACAATATAGATAACTTTAAGGCAAAGGAAGTTTCTGATATTCAAGAAGAAATTCCAGAAATTGTAATTGAACCAAGAAAAAATGCAATAGATGATAAAGATGACATTATAAAGAAATTACAAGATATTTCTGAGAATGAAGAAATAGAAGAAAATACAAAAGAAGAAATTGAAAAATAGAAAGAGAAAAATATGATAAAAAATGGTATTACTCTTATTTCATTAGTAGTAACAATTATTGTTCTATTAATTTTAATAGGAGTTTCTTTAACTGTAATAATGGGACCTAATGGAGTTTTAGAAAAAGCTAGAACATCAGAATTAGATTCTAGGTATTCTAGTATTAAAGATAAAATTATAGCAAGAGAAGCTGACTTAACAATGGCTTTTGAAAGAAATGAAACCGGAGAACATCAAGAAGATTTTATAAATAGATTAATAAATGAAAAGTTAATAACTAAAAATGATTCATATGATAAATCATCTTTTAGAACTATTTATTTAGGTAAAATATCTGATAATAATTACAAATATACTTTAAATGTAATGGATGGAACTTTAGAAGGTAAAAACATTGCTAAAGAAATAGAAAAATTACCTGATGCTGATGCGCCTGGTAACGAACATCTAAAGAATCTAATATTAAATATTAAAACAACAAGCAATAATCAAACTGTTACTTTACCAATGGTTAATATAGAAGGTTTAAGTATTAATTGGGATTATGACTCTAATCCAAATAATTTCATTACTCCAACTAATATGTATAATCCTTCTTATAAATATCCTCTTGCAGGTGAGTATATATTACATGTTAAAGGTAAAGGAACAAATAGTCCCTCTTTTGGTGGTATAGATTATTATACCAATCCATATATAGTAGGAATTCAGTCTTGGGGAGAAAATGGATTTGTTTCATTTAATAACTTCGGGAAAAATCTAAAAGGTACTATCCCTACACCAAGCAGAAATAGTTTTATTGATACAAATTCTTTTTCGTATACATTCAATGGAAGTACTGAACTGACAGGTACTATCCCAAACAATTTATTTATTAATACTGGTAATTTAACACATATAAATGGTACTTTTTGGTCAGCAAAAGGTCTAACAGGAGAAATTCCTGAAAACTTATTTGTTGCTAATCCTAATATACAAAGTTTTTGGCAAACATTTTCAGGTTGTAGTGGATTGACAGGAGAAATCCCTGAAAATTTATTTGCTAAGCAAAAATCTGCTAATAATTTCTATTCTACATTTTCAGGATGTCAAAATTTAACTGGTGCTATTCCAGAAAAATTATTTGCTAATAGTTCAGGTGCTACAAACTTTTATTCTACATTTTTTAATTGTCAAAATTTAACTGGTATAATCCCACAAGATTTGTTTGCAACTCATCCTAATGCAACTAGTTTTCAACATACCTTTCGTGAATGTAAAAAATTAACAGGCTCTATACCTGTAAGTTTATTCGCTAATCAAACAAATGTAACAGACTTTTCTTCAACTTTTTCTGGTTGTAGTGGAATAAATAGCATACCAGCGAATTTATTTACTAATCATCCTAATGTTACAACTTTTGAGCAAACTTTCTCAGGGTGTACTGGTATAACAAGTATCCCTGGTAATTTATTTGCTAATAATAAAAAAGTTACAACTTTTGAACGTACATTTTGGGGTTGTAATAATATAACAGGATCAATACCAGCCAATTTATTTACTAATAATACAAAGGTTACTAACTTTTCTTCTACCTTTTATGAATGTAAGAAATTGTCAGGCGCAATACCACAAAATTTATTTGCAAACAATCCTGATGTAGAAACTTTTTATTACACTTTTGGGTTTTGTAATAATTTAGAAAGTATTTCTTCTAATATGTTTAATAATAATTTAAAGGCTACAAATTTTTACTGTACATTTAGAGGTTGTTCTCAACTAACAGGGAATGCACCTCAGCTTTGGGAAAGAAGTAATATAACAACATATAATGCTGCTTTTGCTAATTGCACTAAATTATCTAATTATGCATCAATACCAAGCAATTGGAAATAAAACATTTTTAAGTGTAAAATAATTCAAATTTAAAAAATTAAAAAAAATATAAAAAAAGAGATTCTAAATTGAATCTTTTTTTTCACTTTGTTTTATATCTATTTATATATGTTTATTAATATATATCTTCTATATGTTTTATATTTTATGTTTTATGTTTTATGTTTTATGTTTTATATTTTATGTTTATTATTGTATGTTTATTATATTTCTTACTTCTCACTTTGAACCTTACCATAGATTCCACCACCACCTGATACTAGTTTTAACTTACCTTCTCTTAAGTTTTTAATTTGTAAAGCAATCCTCTCATTAAATTCTGCTTCAATATTATCAATCTCTATATTATGTAGTATATTCATTTCTGTTCCAAATAGGTCTAACATTTTAGCCAATGTTTTTTTACCAAAACCTGGAAGAAATTCTAATGGTACTTGATAGATATATTTATCATTCTTTTCTTTAGCTAACTTAGTTAATTTATCATTATCACTTCTGTCTTTAATCTCTTCTATTCTATCTGATACACCTTTAACAATCTTTTTCGAATTACATTTAATACAAAGATTATCCTTAAAACTAGAAAGTTCTTCACAATTTTCACAATAAGTCTTATAGTATTTACCTAGTTTAGGATCCATACCAAAATTATTTATAATGTAGTTATTTACATTTCCTCTTTCGTCCTTTGTTTTATTAATTAGTTTCTTAAATGACTCAAAAGAAATATCTTCTAATTCCATCTTATTATATTCTCTAGCAATTTTCGGTAGCGAATGTGCATCTGAATTAGTTAAGAATATCTTATCATCTAATTCAGATATATGTGATGCCATAATACTATCAGCACTCAAGCCTAACTCTATAGCTTTAATGTCTTTAAATTGCTCTTTAAAGACATCTTTCAAGCTATTTGATACATTACCATAGAAAGACTTATGTGGTGTAAATACATGTGCTGGAACAAGAATACCATTACACTCTTTTACTATCTTTAATAATTCATATGCAGATATATTAGCTTTTTGTGTGCTTAAAGTAATATTGTTAATATGATTACTCATAATACTTGAAAATTTCTTTATATCTTCAAGAAAAGGAAAATAACAAACATTATGTGCATATCCATTTTTTCCGTCTTTTCTTTTTTCAACAGTTTCTATTTCTGATCCTAATAATATACATATAGAATCCTTGTATATTATTCCACCTTTTTCTAATTCGAATGCATCTTCTTTTTCTAAAAATTCTTCAATATCTGCTATAACATGTGGTGATGCACAATCAATAATACCAACTAATTGAATTCCTTTTCTATTAAGACATTCATTAGCAATATTTTCAAAATTTAAAATATTAGAAGCCGTTATTTTAACCGGCTTCCCATTATTAGCTCTTCCTATATGTACATGTAAATCCGCATAAACAACCATTATCTGTGTTTCTTGTCTCCTATCCTATACTCTTTAAAAGTCCCATTCATTTTTTCTCTAGCATCATATATTATTCTATTAGCATTAGTAATATCATTTTTAGATAGTAAATTTATTTCTTTTTGCAAATATGAGATTACTCCTAAATTCGCACCTTCTGATATATTTATCCTATGAATAAATTCTATAAATATTGGTAAGTATTCATTATTTGTATTAGGCATATTTATTTTTTCTATAATATCTAGTGCTTGTTCTATTGGATATGCAAGTCTATCTTCTCTATGTGATATAAGGCCTGCAAATTGATCAAATATGTCTAATATTTTTTGCTCAATTGTTCTCTCATTTTCTTTTTCGTCTTTTTCTTTGTAATATGTAGCATTTCTTGCAAATCTTTCAGTAAAGCCTAAAGACTTAATATATTCAATATTCTCTTTTTTGTTTTCTAGAAATCTTTGTTTTTCTTGTGGTGAGTCAATTCTTTTAACAGTATAAATTAAAGCTAATGTTAACATTTCTGAAGTATCTACATTTTCAATCTTTTGATCTTCCAAAAACATTCTCATTAGCTCTGCTCTAATCATAGATGTTGTATTGAAAAATATAGATTCTTTCTTTTGAAAATAAAACATAGTTTCAAATTTTCTTATTAAATCTTCTTCTTCAAATAAAGCATCTGCAATATTCATTTTTCTCCTTAAATAAAATACCCTGCTAAAACAAGTATAATAAATAAGCTAAATAGTATTTTAATGGCTAAATCCATTCTATCATCTTTAGTCTTTTTTCTACCATATCCTGAGTCTGCACCAGCAGTTTCTCCCATAATTGTACCTGATGCTCCTTCATCTTTAGCAGATAAAAGGGTTATTATAATTAATGGTATTGATATTACAAAAAATAATACTAAAAATATAATTTTACCTATTCCCATTTCTTTTCTCCAATCTTTATTTCTTAAGTATATATTATACTAAATCTACTACTTATTTCAAGAGAAAAATTAAAATAGAAAAAACTAAAAGATAAAAAAAAGACCTAAGGTCTTTTTAATTTTATAGTAAATCTTTCAAATCTCCATATACAATTTGCTGTATATCTGAAATGAGAACATTTACTTTAACTTCTTTTTCGAAAAACTCTACTGCTAATGGATTAGCTAGAAGTTCTTGATATTCTTTTTTCACTTTATTTTCTGCTTCTTCGTTTACTGAACCTGCTTCAAAGCTTTTTAATTGTAATTCTAATCTGCTATTTTTAAAATGTTCTATTTTTTCATTTAAATCTTTATCTAATTCAATTCTCTTTTTAATATCATTGAATTCTAATATTATTGGATCATTCTTTAAAGATTTAGCAAGTTCGTGTGCCTTATCATATGAGTTCATATATTCTCCTAAGCTTCTTTTAATTTACTTTGATTTCTTGCTATTTTATCTAATCTAGCTTTTTCATCTGTAAGTCTATCTAATATACTTTCTTTTTGTATTTTTTCTGTTTTTATATTTTCCGGAATATCTTCAACTAATTGTTCTTTAAATCTATTAATACTTTTCTCATAAACATCTGCTGTCATTTCTGCAATTCTAGTCCAGTTAAATAGTTCTTTAACCTTTCTACTAGCATTAGATACCATTTTTTCAGTTAAATCTTGATTGTATAAAATTTCTAAAATCGAATCTGCAATTGAATTTGCATTTCCTGCATAAGATTTCATTCCATCAACCTTATGTGAAACAATTTCATCTA
>CAZMFV010000020.1:0-3879 GCA_964565695.1 uncultured Lachnospiraceae bacterium | reverse complement strand
CCACCAACATCTGATACAACTGTAGGAAGACCTGCTAACATTGATTCTAATGCAACAATTCCAAATGGTTCATATGTACTTGGAAATACTGCAATATCAGCAGATTTATACATTCTTTGAACTTGGTCTCCTGCTAAAAATCCTACGAAATATACTCTATGTGCTACACCTATCCTATATGCAATATCTTGAAGTTCTTCCATCATAGGTCCTTTTCCACCTATAACTAATTTTACATCATTATAATGTTCTATTATCTTAGGAAGTGCACTAATAAGATGTTGTATTCCTTTTTCATTAACAATTCTTCCCATTGTAATAATTATTTTTTCATTATCTGCAGCATAATTTCTTCTAAATTCATAATCTCTGTCATAACCATCAAATTTATCTAAATCAATTCCATTTGGTATAACTTTAACTTTTTCATGGCTTAAATCAAATAATCTCATTGAATCTGTTTTCATAAAATTACTATTAACAATAACTTGATCAGCTTCATATGTAAGTAACCATTCAGTATCATTAACATACCTTTGTTCTTCAGTTCTAATTCCTGAATTTCTTCCTGCTTCAGTAGCATGAATAGTTGCCGTTAAAGGTATTTTATGAGAATGTTTTAATGTTTTAGCAGCATAAGAAGTTAACCAATCATGTGCATGAATTACATCAAACTTTTCACCATCATTAATAAGTTCTGTTGCTTTAGCAATCATATTAAAATTAAGTTGCATAATCCAATCAATGAAGTTTTGTGGTCTTATCATATAATTATCTACACGATAAACTTTAACTCCATTTTCAATTTCTTCATATGGAGTATCTCCTTCTCTATATGTAATTACAGATACATCATGCCCTTGCATAACTAGTTGTTTAGATAGTTCATGAACTACTCTAGCTATTCCTCCTACAACTCTTGGTGGATATTCCCACGATAACATTAAAATCTTCATAATTATTCTCTTTCGTTTTTATTTTTATTATTTCTATTATACATTATTCAAAATGTAATGTAAATAAAATATTACATCTACAATTAATATTTTTAAATTTGTTTTAATTCAATTTGTTTTGATTGATTACTTAAGCAAATGCTTTAAAGAAGTAGATTCCCATAATTGCTAAACCAAATAGAATCCTGTATATAGCAAATATCTTATAGCTTCCTTTTTTAATATATGACATAAAATAATTTACTACTAATATACCTACTGCAAAACTTACTATAACACCTATTATAAACGGAATAGTAAAACTAAATTCCTTCATTTTATAAACAGTTGCTGCAAAAACTAATGGTGTTGATAAAAGGAAAGAAAATTTAGCTGTAGTTTCTCTATCAACCTTCATAGCTCTACCAACAGTCATTGTAGTTCCAGATCTAGACATTCCTGGAATAAAGGCAATTATTTGAGATAGACCTATTAGTAATGCTTGTTTAAATGTAAGTTTTTCCATATTATATTCTGTTTTAGCTTTCTTATCTACAAAATATAAAAGTATTCCCATTACAATAAGACTAATTGCTGTAATTAATTCGTTTTTAAGCATGTCTCCAAATACTTTATCTAATATAAAGAAAAGTATTCCTGATGGTATTGTAGCAAAAACTAAATACCAAAAGATTTTACCTTCATTTGAATCTTCCTTTTTAAAAACTTTATTCCAACCACCTTTAATAAGTTTTAGCCAATCTTTAAAAAAGAAAAGTATTACAGCTAATAATGTACCAAAATGAAGTGCAATATCAAAAGATTCTGGAATCTCACTCCATTTTAATACCCATGGAAATATATTTAAATGAGCTGATGAAGAAACTGGTAAAAACTCAGTTAATCCTTGAACAACTCCTAGTACTATACTTTGAACTATTGTCATTAACTTAATTCTCCTTCAAGATGATTAAATATTACTTTTTTAATTATTTCTGCATATGTCACAGGAGCAACTAATTGTGGTAAAGATGATGCCCAAATATATTTAACACCTAATTTATTAGCTTCATGTATGTCTATTTTAGTTTCACTAATTGTAGGTAGGTTAATTAAAACTGATCCTCTTTTAAATAATTTTAATTTTTCATTATCTAAAATATTTGCAGGAATTGTATTAATTATTAAATCAAATTTACCTAAATGACTTTCTAAATCTTTTAAATCTACTTTTTCATAATTATATGCATCAATCCAAGCTAGGTCTGCTGCTTTTCTTGCTTCAACAGAAACCTTTGCACCCACTGCATTAAATGTTTTAGCAATCATTTTACCTGCTCTTCCAAAACCCATTACTAAAACCTTTAGACCATGAATTGTTGTAATAGTTTCTTGGATAGCAATTCCTAAAACTCCTTCTGCAGTTATAATAGATGAGAAAATTTTTAGTTCATTATTAGAAAGCACATCAACACATACTGTATTTTGTTCTTCTAATTCTTTTTTAGTTGATTCCCATATATCACCAGCAAATAGAATTTTATTATGTAATAATTCTTTTAAATCATCTGTTTTAATTTTTTGTTTACTGAATACAGTAGTAATGTATTCTGATTTTACTGATAATGGCATTGGTGCTACTATAACTCTATTGTTTTCAACTGCTTCTTTTAAAGAATCAGCAAACACAATATTTTCTACATCTCTTAATTCTTCAGCATATTCTAAACCAAAAACAATTACTTTATTTGTTTTACTTAGTTCTTTTACTAATTTAACTGTAATTAAGTCACCACCAATTACTGCTATATCTTCCATAATGATCTCCTTATAAACATCATCTACAATTTTATTTATATTCAAATTAATATTTTCACCCATATTCATTATTTTTATTATACATTATATAAAATAATTTTTAAAGCAAAAAAGGAACAAGATTTAAAATCTCATTCCTCTTTTTATATTTGTTTTATTTTTGTATTTATGTTTATTTTAATACTTGTATTTTAATTATAAGTTTAAAGTTGTTTATTTAAATATAGATTTTCTTCTAACAGGTGGCTGTTCACCCAATGTTTTAGATAGTTTTTCAACAAGTTCTCTTTGTTCTTTAGTTAATCTTTTTGGTATATCAACTTTAATTTCAAAGATATAGTCTCCTGCCCAATTTGAATTAGGTCTTTTGAAACCTCTTCCTTTAATAGTGTATTTATCACCACTTTGAGTTCCCTGTCTTATCTTATATTTTTCTGTACCACCTTCAACCATAGGAATGTCTAATTCAGCGCCTAGGATTGCCTGTGTTATTGATACAGGAATTTTAGCATATACATGGTCACCTTTTCTAGTAAAGATTCTATGCCTCTTAATATTAATATCAATTAATAGATCACCTGGAGGTCCATTGTTTTTACCCTCTTCACCTTCACCTCTTACAATTATAGTGTTTTGATGATTAACACCTTCAGGTATTTTAACTTTAAGTTTAACTCTCTTTTTCTCTTCTCCAGCACCTTTACAAGTTTCACATACTTCTTCAATAACTTGACCAGAACCATGACATACGGGACAAGTTTTTTGAACTCTTGTTTGTCCAAATATAGTTTGTGCAACTTCAGTTACAACTCCTTGTCCATGACAATTAGAACAATTTGATTTAGCTGTTCCATCTTTTGCTCCACTACCTTTACAAGAAGTACATTCTTCTTTTCTATTATATGAAACTTCTTTTTCTACTCCTGTGTATGCTTCTTCAAAAGTTAGATCCATTTTAATCTTAAGATTTGCACCTTTCCTTGGTGCATTAGGATCAACTCTTCTACTAGTTCTACCACCAGTAAAGAAACTTTCAAATATATCTCCAAAACCACCGAAGTCTTCAAAGCCGCCAGAGAATCCTGGCCCATAAGAATAGTATCCTCCTCCAGAACCAGGTCCTTCT
>CAZMFV010000019.1:0-16743 GCA_964565695.1 uncultured Lachnospiraceae bacterium | reverse complement strand
GGGTGGTCTTATGGGTAAGATAACTGATGAAGCTGCTATTTCTGTTAAGATGCTTAATATGTCAAAAGGACCTGCAGTTCATTCTTTAAGAGCACAAGTTGATAAAAATAGATATCAAGAAATTGCTAAACATAAAATAGAAAATGAACCAAATATATTTTTAAAACAAGCTGAAATAGTAGATATAATAACTGAAGATAATAAGGTAAAAGCTGTTGTAACAGATGTTGGTGCTAAATATGAAGTAAAAGCAGCAATACTTGCAACAGGAACATATCTTAAAGGACAAATATTTATAGGGGACTTTGTTAAAGATTCTGGACCAGATGGTGTTGCAGCTGCAAACGAACTTGCAAATACTTTTAAAAGATTAGGTATTGATATGCAAAGATTTAAAACAGGAACACCTGCTAGAGTTAATAGAAATTCTTTAGATTTTTCTAAAATGGAAAAACAAGATAATACAGATGGTATTATGCCATTTTCTTTTGAAACCGAAAAGCCTATAGAAAATTTAGTGGATTGTTATCTAACATATACTAATGGAACAACACATGAAATTATACAAAAAAATATTGATAAATCAGCAATGTTTAGTGGAAATATAACAGGTGTTGGTATTAGATATTGTCCTTCTATAGAAGATAAGATTCATAGATTTGCAGATAAAGAAAGACATCAAGCCTTTATAGAGCCGATGGGACTTAATACTAATGAGATATATGTTCAAGGAATGAGTTCATCACTTCCTGAAGATGTTCAATTAGAATTTTATAAAACGATGAGAGGTTTAGAAAATGTAGAATTTATGAGACCTGCATATGCAATAGAATATGATTGTTTTAAACCATATGAATTAAAATCTTCTTTAGAATTAAAGAAAGTTGAAAATCTTTATGGTGCAGGACAAATTAATGGGACATCTGGATATGAGGAAGCTGCAGGACAAGGTGTTATTGCTGGAATTAATGCAGCAAGAAAGATTAAAGGATTAGATCCTATAATTTTAAGAAGAGATCAAGCATATATAGGTGTTTTAATAGATGATATTATAACAAAGAGTACATGGGAACCATATAGAATGATGACATCAAGAGCTGAATATAGATTATTATTAAGACAAGATAATGCTGATGCTAGATTAACACAAATAGGATATGATGTTGGTCTTATACCAAAAGAAAGATATAAGAAGTTTAAAACTAAGATGGATGCAATTAAAAAGGAAATTGCTAGAGTTGAAAACAAGACAATAAAACCTACAAAAAAAGTTAATGATTTAATTACAAGTTTTGGATCTAAAGAAATAGTAACAGGAGTTAAACTAGCTGATTTAATAAAAAGAACAGAACTAGACTATTTTAAATTAGAAGCAATTGATACTAATAGACTAGAACTACCTAAGATTGTTCAGGATGAAGTTAATACAACTATTAAGTATGAAGGGTATATTAAACTTCAAAGAAAACAAGTAGAAAAGTTTAAAGGATTAGAAGATAAGATTATACCAGATGATTTTGATTATAATAAGATTAAAGGTGTTAGATTAGAAGCTAAAGAAAAACTTATTAAATTTAAACCAGATTCAATTGGTCAAGCATCACGTATTTCTGGAATATCACCATCTGATGTTTCTGTATTATTACTATATATTGAAACATATTATAAAAATAACAAAGATGAGAAAAAAGAACAAAAAACATAAATTAAAAACGATGATAAGAATTGGGAATAAGAAAGCCAAATCGCTGTAAGCGATACAAGAGTATGTCTACAGACTGGACAGTTGTCCATTTACAAATGTAAATTTAAGGAAAATATGGATTTAAAAGAATTTGAAAACATCCTAATAAAAGGATTAAAAGATAATAAAATAGAAGAAGTTTTAAATAATAATAAGATAGAATTATTATTTAAATATATGAAATATATAATAGAAAAAAACAAGAGTATTAATTTAACTGCAATAACAGATGAAGTTGAATTTATATACAAACATTTTATTGATTCTCTTTATTTAGCTAAATATATTAAAAAGGGAAGTTTATTAGACATTGGGACTGGAGCAGGATTTCCTGGGATTCCCTTATTAATATTTGTAGATGATTTAAATGTAAGTTTCTTAGATTCTAGAAATAAAAAACTATTAGTTATAGAAGAATTTATAATAAATAACAATCTTAAACATGCAGATTTTCTTCATGAAAGAGCAGAAATGCTTCATAAAGATAATAAGTTTAATAAAAAATATGACTATGTTACAACTAGAGCTGTATCAAATATAGAAAATGTAATAAACTATTCTATACCATATCTAAAAAGAGACGGCATTTCTATTGCTATGAGGGGGCAAATTGAAGATCAAGATGAACTTACAATAAAGAACAATAAATATATAAAAGAAGTAGATATATATTTACTCAAAGATGATAAAAACAATCCTCACAAGAGGTCAATTTTATTACTTAAAAAGTGATGATAAGAATTGGGAATAAGGAAGTGAAATCGTTGTAAGTAATACAAGAGTATGTCTACAGACTGGACAATTGTCCATTTACAAATGTAAATATTAAATAAAAACAAGCATAAAAAAGATATAAAATATAAAGAAAAAGGGAGTTTAAAAACTCTCTTTTTATATTGTTTTGCATTTATAAAAACAATATAGAGTTAATTTTATAAAATAAGAGTAAATTTAAATATTTATAAAAATAAAGATAAAGATAAAGATGAAGAAGATGATGAATATGAATATGAAGATATAATAAAAATAATAATAAGCATCATTAATACATATCTAAGTTGTTCATATATATAATTAAACTAGAAATAATAAGTTAATTTTACTATTAAAAAGTGATGATAAGAATTGGGAATAAGGAAGCGAAATCGCTGTAAGTAAAATGAGAGTAAGTCTACAGACTGGACAGTTGTCCATTTACAAATGTAAATTTCAAGTAAAAACAAGGATAAAAAAGATATAAAGATAGATATAAAAGTATAAATAAAACATTAAGAAATGAATTTTTTATAAGAAGATAAAAAACTCATTATAGATTAGAATTATAATTAAACTAATACTAATACTAATCTTGATGTGTATATAGTAATTAATAAATATTAAATAGATTAAATAATAATATATATTATTACACATGATAGTTTAATAGAAATAGATATAAAATGATCAATAGAGATAATATTATTATAGTTGTATCAGACAAAATAAAAATAAAAAAATATCAGTATTTAAGTCTAAAAAAATGATAATAAGAATTGGGAATAAGGAAGCGAAATCGCTGTAAGTAAAATGAGAGTAAGTCTATCGACTGGACAGTTGTCCATTTACAAATGTAAATATTTTGCGAATTGTGAATATCTTATGTAACATTTTCTTATAAAAATTTAATAAAAGTTGACTAATACTAGAATAAAATATATTATAAAAACATGAAAGAGAGGCAAAATGGTTAAAGTAATTTCGGTAGCAAATCAAAAAGGTGGAGTTGGTAAGACAACTACAACTGTGAATTTATCGGCTATCTTTGCGAAAAAAGGAAAAAAGGTTCTACTAATTGATGCAGATCCACAAGGAAATGCAACAAGTGGCTTAGGAATAAATAAAAAATTAGAATTATCATTATATGATTTATTAATTAATGATGCTACAGCAGAAGAATGTATTCAAAGTACTAATATTAAAAATTTAGATATATGTCCATGTAATATAGACTTAGCAGGAGCAGAGGTTGAACTAGTTTCAATGATGTCAAGAGAACATAGATTAAAAGAGAAACTTGATGTTATTAAAGAAAAGTATGACTATGTATTAATAGATTGTCCACCATCATTAGGTCTATTAACATTAAATGCATTAACAGCATCTGACTATATATTAGTGCCTGTTCAATGTGAATATTACGCATTAGAAGGTTTAACACAATTATTAAATACGGTTAAATTAGTTAAAAAACATTTAAATAAGAATATTGTAGTATTAGGTGCAGTTCTTACAATGTATGATGCTAGAACTAATTTATCTAATGAAGTTGTTAAAGAGGTTAGAAGATTCTTTAAAAATCATGTATTTAAAACAATAATACCAAGAAATGTTAAATTAAGTGAAGCTCCAAGTTATGGAATGTCTATTATAGACTATGATGAAAAATCTAGAGGTGCAGAAACATATAATGCATTAGCAAAAGAAATATCTAGAGTATTAGCACCTAAAAAAACAAATAATAAAAGTACAACTAAGAATAAAACTACTAAAACAAAATCAGATCAAGTTAAAAAAACAGAAAAAAAGAATGATAAAATTACTAAAAAATCACAAAACAAAACTGAATCAAAAACAGTAAGATATACAAGAAAAAAGTAATGATAAGAATTGGGAATAAGGAATCGAAATCGATGTATGCTATATAAGAGTATGTCTATCGACTGGACAGTTGTCCATTTACAAATGTAAATTTCGGAGAAAGGAAGATTAAAAAATGTCTAAAAAAACAGGATTAGGAAGAGGTATAGGTGCACTATTTACAGACAATGAAATTGAAGATAATAATATAAATGAAGATAGTTTTGTTAAACTTTTAAAAGTAACAGAAATAGAACCTAATAGAGAACAAGCTAGAAAAGTTTTTGATGAAGAAAGATTAAATGAACTTGCAGATTCTATAAAAAAACACGGAGTATTACAACCTATAATTGTTACATCTAAAAATGACTATTATGAGATAATAGCTGGTGAAAGAAGATGGAGAGCATCAATAATTGCAGGATTAAAAGAAATACCAGCAATTGTTAAAGAAGATAATCCTAAAGAGAATGCTAAAATTTCTTTAATAGAAAATATGCAAAGGGAAAATTTAAATCCTATTGAAAGAGCTAAAGGTTTTTATGCCCTTATAGATGATTTTGATTTATCAATAAATGATATTGCTAGAGGTTTAGGTTTAAACTCTACAAGAATTAAAGAAAGTATTGAGTTATTAGAACTTGATCCAATGATTATTAACTTCATTGAAGAAGGAAGACTTCCTGAAGCAACAGCTAAAATTTTATTAGATTATGAAGATCCAGAAATACAAAAAGAAATAGCACTATACATAGTAGAAGATGGTTTAAGTGCTAAAGAAGCAAAGAATAGATTAAAAGTTAGATCAAAGAAAAAGCCTTCTAAACAAATTGAACATATGAGAGAATATAAAGCACTTGAAAATAGATTCTCAAATTACTTTAAAACTAAGGTTGATATATCGACAGGAAAAAATGATAAAGGTCGAATTGTAATACATTATAATTCTAATGATGATTTAGAGAGAATCATTGATTTATTGAAATAAATATAAATATATTGCATACTTAGAAAAAATATTTATATAGTAAAATATAGAAGTTAAAAAAGATGAAGTTAAAGGAAATAAAGACTTTAGCTTCTTTTTATTTTATAAAATACAAGAGATAACTAAAAAAATTATAGATATTTTAAAACAATAAAATTTATGAGAAAACAGAAGGTTTGAGATTCATAAATCTGCTGTTTTTTATATGATAAGAATTGGGAATAAGGAAGTGAAATCGCTATATGCTATACAAGAGTACGTCTACAGACTGGACAATTGTCCATTTACAAATGTAAATTTGAGATTATCAAATTGATGAAAATTCATTATTTTCTTCTTTTAAATTTAGTGAATATTTTTTGAGATTTGTTTAGCAATTAAATAGACAATGCTTTGAAATCAACATTATTAGATTTTTAGTCTAGTTTTATGTTTTTTTAATGAAAAAACAGATACATTAATAATTTAAAACTGAATCTCAAAATTTTAAAAAATAGAAAAGTGTAGTTTAATTATAAGTTCGAATTTTAAAATCTATTTAATATGATCTCGAAATTTAAATTTTGACTTTCAAAAATATAAAAAGTAGAAAACATGTGTTTTTTATAAATTTATACATGAAAACTCAGATCATCTAAAATAAATTTTTTTAAATATATTGACTTCTTTTATGAAACGAAGGTTGAGGAAATAAAGCTTTTAGATATAAATAATTCTTTATTAAATTTAAAAGAATTAAAAATTAAAAGTATTAAAATTGAAGGAATAAATATTGTGATACCTTTAGAAAAAAACAGTTTCAAAAAATGGAAAGATGATTTTTTAGAATCTCAAAATTTATTGCCTTATAATTTGACAAAGACTATTATAATTGCTAAAATAACTATATCAAATGGAGAGGTGGCCGAGTGGTTGAAGGCACCAGTCTTGAAAATTGGAACAGTGAAAGCTGTCGTGGGTTCGAATCCCACCCTCTCCGCCAAACCTGGAGAGTTACCCAAGAGGCTGAAGGGGCGGGTTTGCTAAACCTGTAGGGTGTATTATATATGCCGCGAGGGTTCAAATCCCTCACTCTCCGCCAAATATCTTTTATCTATCGATATCAATTATTAAAATTTAAATATTAAAAACACTGTATTTAATACCTTTGGGGGATGATTGGTTGACATAATTCTTTTATTGTGGTATAAAGTGGTTATATTTTTAGGAAAGGAGATTGAGATGACAAAAAAAGTTATTGCAAAATCGTATACTAAAAGATTCCTTTTACATAGAGATTATAAACTTTTAGCTGAAGATTTTGCTACAGACAAATCTGTTATTGAATTTATTTTCAAAGACAAAAATACTAATGAAATTGTTTTTATACCTGTTAGACTGACTAAATATAAACATTTTTTATTTAATGATGAAAAAGAAAAGTATTTAGAAAGAAGAGAAATCTTAAAAACTATGAAATGGTTTTTAGCTAAGCATGGGATGTTAAATGAAGAAGTAAGAGTTGACTTAGCAGAAGTTTCGATTGATAAGGCAAAAGCAAATATTAAGTACTCTAAAAAGGTTATATGTTAAAACATATGGTATTAATAAAAAACCTAATCGATCAAAAGATTCCTTTATTCAAGGAAATTTCCAAGAAAATAGAATAATTAGAATGTATTAAAATGAAAATATACTACTATCAATATAAGTTTTTCTTTACTTGAAAAGCAGGTTGAAATGTAGTATATTTTTATTAGTACAAACTGAACAAGGAGAAGAAATTGGAAAAATTTATAATAGAGGGAAGCACTCAACTAAAGGGTGAAGTTACCATTAGTGGTGCGAAAAATGCGGCAGTAGGCATTATACCTGCTACATTACTAGTTAATGGAGTAAGTAGAATTGAAAACTTGCCAAATATAATAGATGTTAAATTGTTTTGTGAAATTTTAAAAGAACTAGGTGTTGGAGTAAAGTGGATTGATGATAATACTGTTGAAATTGATGCAACTAACATCAGAACTAGTTCTGCATTTTCAGAAAAAGTAAAACAATTTAGAGCATCATACTATTTAATAGGAGCTTTATTAGGTAGGCTAAAGAAAGCTACTATAGGATTGCCAGGTGGATGCAATATTGGAGATAGGCCAATTGATCAACACATAAAAGGGTTTGAAGCATTAGGAGCAATAGTTGATATTAATCAAGATGTTGTAGCTGCAAAAACTAATAATGGAGAACTTATAGGTAATTCTATTTATCTTGATGTTGTTTCTGTTGGTGCAACTATTAATATAATGTTAGCTGCAACTTTAGCAGAAGGAATTACAACAATTGAAAATGCTGCTAAGGAACCTCATATAGTTGATGTTGCAAACTTTTTAAATACAATGGGTGCAGATATTATGGGTGCAGGAACAGATACTATTAGAATTAAAGGTGTTAAAGAATTAAGAGGTAATGCGACATACTCAGTTGTTCCAGATCAAATTGAAACAGGAACATTCATGGTAGCAGCAGTTGCTTCTCAAGGTGATATCTTAATTAAAAATTGTATTCCAAAACATATGGAATCATTAACTGCTAAATTATTAGAAATGGGTGCTAATGTTGAATTAGGTGGTGATTCTATTAGAGTTTCATGTAATAAAAGACCTAAGAAAGTAAATATTAAAACTCAACCATATCCAGGATTTCCTACAGATTTGCAATCACAAACAGGTGTTGCATTAGCTGTGTCAGAAGGTGTTAGTTTAATAGAAGAGACGATTTGGGATTCTAGATTTAGTTATACTAATGAGCTAAATAAAATGGGTGCTAATATAAGTGTTGATGGTAAAAGAGCAATATTTAATGGTGTAAAAAAATTAAAAGGTGCTACAGTTGCTGCAACAGACTTAAGAGCTGGTGCTGCATTGCTAATAGCGGGAATTGTTGCAGAAGGTAAGACAGAGCTTAGAAATTTAGGTCATATTGATAGAGGATATGAAAAAATAGAAGAGAAATTTAGAAGCCTTGGTGCAAAAATAGATAGGGTTATGGAATGATAAAATTTACTAGTCTATATAGTGGTAGTTCTGGTAATTCATATTTTTTACAAGTAGATGACAATAAATTTCTTGTAGATGTTGGTGTATCTAGAAAGAAAATAGTAGATCAGTTAAAGAATATTGGTGAAGATATTAATGATATTGATGCAATCTTCATAACACATGAGCATATTGACCATATAAGAGGTCTATCTATTATAAATAAAAATTATCAAATTCCAGTATATCTAAATGAAAAGACTTTTGATGTTGTAGATGGTTCTTTAAAATCATTAGATGCAGATAAGGTAAGTATATTTAATGGAAATGAATTTTTTGTAAATGACACAAGAGTTCAAAGTTTTAATATTTCACATGATGCAGTTGATCCTGTGGGATATTCTTTTTTTGATAAAAAAGGAAATAAGGCAACAATAGTAACTGACTTAGGAGAAGTAACAAAAGAAGTTTTAGAAAATGTGTCTAAAAGTGATCTATTAGTATTAGAAGCAAATTATGATGATGACTTAATTAGGTATTCTCCATATCCAATAAATATAATAAATAGAATAAATAGCCCTATGGGACATTTATCTAATTCTAAATCACTAGCTTTAGCAAAAGATTTAGTGGATAAGGGCTTGAAAAATCTTGCTTTAGCCCATATTAGCAAAAGTAATAATAATTATGAAATTGTTTCACAAATTTTTGAAGACGAAATAAATGGAAAAAAATTAAAAAAAGATAAAATAAATATAAAAATTTTAAAACATAATGACTACAGTGATACAATTACAATTAAATAAATAAAATAAGAAAATCTCAAAAATATTTTAAATTATAAGTATATTTTTACTATAAAATTTTAAAAAAACAATTATTTTTATACTTTTCATGGATTATCAGTATAATATAATTGTTTTTTCTTTTTTTTGTCTATTTCTATATATTTTGATATGTATTTTAAAATATAGCTTAGCAATTTATTTTTTGTGGAATTGCATGTAAATATCGTTTTTAGGAAGTTTTAAATCTTTTGCAACCATCTTTATAGCATCATTTTTGCTAAAACCACGGTTTACATAATACTCTAGGTGGTCAGGTAGAGATAATTGAAAGTCATTGATATCAATGGTTTTGTCTAAATTTTCTATTATTAAGACAAACTCACCTTTTTCTACTATATCCATATTTAATAGATCTGAAGCTCTTCCTCTATAATAAGACTCATTTATTTTAGAAATTTCTTTTGCAACACATAAATTATGTTCAGGCATGATATTGTTAATCAACTCAAGTGTTTTAAGGATTCTGTGTGGAGACTCGTATATAGCTGTAGTATAGGGAAGATTTTTAATTTTTTTCAAATCTTCTCTAGGGTTAGATAGAAATCCATAAAAAATGAAATGTTCTAGGTTAAAGCCTGAAGCTACAATGGCCGAAATAAATGATGTAGGACCAGGAATTGAAACAATATCAATATTATTCTTGATAGTTTCTTGTATAAGATGACTTCCTGGATCAGATATAAGTGGTGTACCAGAATCTGACACTAAAGCGATATTTTTTCCAGATTTTAGTAATTCAATAATTTTTTCAGATTTTTTTAATTCTACATCTTTATAATAAGAAATTAAATTATTTTTTATATTATATGAATTTAAGAGTTTTAAAGTCTTTCTTGTATCCTCGCAAACAATATAATCGACATTAGAAAGAATTTCTAATGATCTTTGTCCTATATCTCTTAAATTACCTATTGGTGTTGGAACTATATATATTGTTCCATTTTTATCCTTATTCATCTTAAACTCCTTATATATAAAGCTTTGTTAGATATTCCGTTAAAAGATTGTAATTTATGTAAACTAAAATTAAGGCCTAATAAATGCTTTATATGCTATCTTTATCTTTTTATAATCTGTATATTTCATAAATTAATTTAATCATTAAAACCTTGCTAAGGCGATTAAATCATTTTTTAGAAAATTAAAAGAAAATTTACAAGTCTTTTTTCTTATTTTAGAAAAAATTATTTAAAGTTTTTTCCATTAATTTTTGAGTTTTCTCTTATAATTATTTTATAATTGTCTTTAAAAATATTATTATATAAAATATCGATTTCTATTCTTCTTCTGAAATATTTTTATAAAAATTAATTTTCGTTAATTATGAATGGTTCTTCTACTTTTAAAAAGTTTTTTCCATTTTTAACAAATCGCAAAAGTACCAAAGAATTTCTTTTTTTAGGATCAGAAATAATATTTTTCATGTTTTTTGGTTCAATTTTATATTTTCTAGCAAGAAAAAACAGGTCAACTAATCTTTCTGGCTTGTTTACCATGAAAATTTCACCACCGCTTTTAAGTATTCTTTTAGATAATATAAAAAATGCTTCTAAGAAAGATTCATCTTCACACCTCGACATTTCTTTGCTTGATATATCAGGCTTTACAGTGTCTGTATCAATATAGTATGGAGGGTTAATCAATATTATGTCAACTGATTCAGGGGCGAAAAAATCATTGATTTCATTGTTTTTTAAGTCGAAATTAAGTGCTTTAGCATTAGCTATATTATTGATCTCAATATTTTTATTATTTAATTTTGTGAAGTATTCTTGCTTATCTACAAAGTATAATTCCTCTATTTTCTTGTAGTTTTTATTCTCTTTTAGCTTGTTTTCAGTCAATTTAAGGTACACTAGACCTACAATACCACTACCTGAACACATGTCTACTATGACATTATTAGTCTTAAATGATGATGCAAACTTCGCTAAAGCAATGCTATCAACACCATACTTAAAATAATTTTTATTTTGAAAAATTTTCAAGCCATATTCTGGTATATTTTCTAAAATTAGATCATTATTAAATTTTTTCATAAAAATTCTCCTAATAAAAGTATATAATCTATAAAGTTTTTGTCAACGAAAAAATATAGAAAAAACTTTCTTGACAGAATCTAAATCCTAAACTAAAATGCTCTAATAGTTTTTAGAAATTAGAAAAAGTTTGAAAAAGAGATTTTTATTGAAAAGTCGTGTAACTATTAATATATCTTAAATAGAGAAGATTTTTTTCAACTTCAAAATTTTGATTTTTTCGACTTATTATGATTTTTTAGATTTTTTTACAAAATTTAGATTTTTCTGTGTTTTTTACATTTTTCATAGAATTTTTACTAATATTTAAAAAGACTTAAATATCAACCTTTTAAAGACTTTTGTAATTTTTAAAAAATTGTTATTTATTTTTTATAATGATATAATTAATTAAACAAAAGAAAATTGGGAGGAAATATGACAATAAAAGAAAGAAAGTGGATTTTATTTGTACTTATCTTTGCTGGACTAGTAATTGGTGGACTTGTAGGAGCTTTGACAGCAGATATTAATGGCCTATCATGGTTAAATTATGGTAAATCTTTCGGATTATCTGAGCCTGTTGTTCTAAATTTAGATCTAATAGTGCTTACATTTGGCCTAATGATCCATTTTAATGTTTCTAGTATTTTAGGAATGCTAATTGGTTTACTAATATATAGTCGTATAAGATAGTTTGGGTAGAAAGGACTAATATCAAAATACATGAACTTCCAAACTTAGAAAGACCATATGAAAAGCTACTTAGTAGTGGTGCACATATTTTAACTAATGCTGAATTACTTGCTATTATTATAAGGACTGGAACTAAGAAAAAGAATGTTGTACAGATTTCTCAAAAGCTACTTACACATAATAACTATAAGAATGAAGGATTTAGATTCTTACATAATATATCTATAGAAGAGTTAATGAAATATGAAGGTATAGGAAGAGTTAAGGCAGTACAATTAAAAGCAATATCAGAAATTATAAAGAGAGCATCTGCTCCAACTCTTGAGTTTAATGTGAAAATCAAGCATCCAAAAGATTTAGCAGATGTGATTATGTCAACCTTAAGATATGAATCTAGAGAAGAGATAAGAGTTGCCTTAATAGATATAAAGGGAAATTTAAAGAATGTAATAGAAGTACAAAAAGGAAATGTTAATTCAATTAATGTTGAAGCAAAAGATATTTTTAAAGAAGCAATTAAGCAAGATATTCCTAGAATTATAATTATACATAATCATCCATCAGGTGATCCTACTCCAAGTTTGGAAGATATAAAATTTACAAAAGAAATGCAAAAATTAGGAAGAAAATTAGCAATTGAAGTTTTAGACCATATTATAATAGGTGATGGAAACTATATATCAATTGTACAATATATGAGTGAAATGAATCTTTAAGGAGATAGATATGAAGAAAAGAAAACAAACACAATTAATAGGAACGATAATATCGATTATCTTCTTATTATTAATTATATTTTTTACTAATGTAGATATTAGTAAGTATTCATATATTGAAGAAATAAATTCAAAGGTAAGTTATCCATTTAGAAAAGTTCAAATGTTCTTTATGAAGAGATCTAAAAATAAAAATGAATATTTTGATCTTGTGGCATTACAAGAAGAGAATACGAAATTAAAAGATGAAAACAAAGACTTAAATGAAACTCAAAGAAATTATGAAATTCTTTTAGAAGAAAACAAAACATTGAATGAAAAACTTAATTTAAAACAAAGGTATGGAATGTTTGAATCTGTTCCTGCTAGTATTATAGGAAGAGAAAATTCTAATTTTTCAAAACACAGTATTATAGATATAGGTTCAAATGAAGGAATAAAAGAAGGAATGGCTGTTGTTACTGAAAACGGACTTTATGGCAAGATACTTTCTGTAA
This sequence comes from uncultured Lachnospiraceae bacterium, assembly GCA_964565695.1. Lineage (GTDB taxonomy): Bacteria > Bacillota > Clostridia > TANB77 > CAG-508 > CAZCCM01. The sequence continues at coordinate 3,609 of CAZMFV010000019.1, read as the reverse complement.
CAGAAAAAACTTCAAAGGTTGAACTTATTATAGATCCTGCATCAAAATTTGCAGTTAAAGCTGGTAATAGATCTGAAGACTTAATTTGTAAAGGTAGTTTAAATCCTAAACAACAACTTACATTAAATTTATTGCCAATGAATTATCAACTTATGCAAGGTGAAGTTGTAAGAACTTCAAAACTAGGAAATATGTTACCACCAGGAATATATGTTGGTAAGGTTAAAGAAATGTCTATTATTAAAAATGTTTCTGATACATATGCTGTTATAGAATCAGCAGTTGACTTTGAAAAAGTATCAAATGTATTGGTGATTAAAAAATAAGAAAAGGTATTATGAAAAAAGTATTAACTATAATTTTATTAATTTTAAGTATGTTATTATTTCATGTTTTACAACATACAATTTTTCAAAGATTTACTATATTTAATATATTTGCAAATATAATAGTAATCTTCTTTGTATTTTTATCTACTTACACTAATAAAGTTTATTCTTATATATTAGCTATAGTATATGGATTTTTAGTTGATATAAAATTTGGTAATCCAATTGGGAGTACAGCCTTTTCTTTAATAATATCAATAGAAGTAAGTATTAGATTAAATTCTCTACTATATATTAATAGTAGAATTGCAACAATGTTAAAAATCTTTTTTATTACTATAATATATGAATTTTCTAGATATCTATTAAGAGCTGTAATATTATCTTTTGATATAGAACTTCTTGAATTTTTAAAAATAGTAAGTATACAAGCTGGATATAATATGTTGATATTAATGGTAATATATCCAGCATTTAAATACATTGGTGAGATAACAGATCAAAGCCTACATAAATCAAATATATTGACAAGATATTTTTAGAAGGAAGAAATGAAAAGTAAAAAGAATAAAGAATTAATTAAAAATAATATAAGATATAATTCAATGCTAGTATTAATATATTTAGTAGGAATTTTATTAATAGTTGCTCTATTTAAAGTTCAAATACTAGATGGTCTTGAATATAGAGCTGATTCTAATGCTAGGCTTATACGTGAAACTAGAGTTAAAGCTAAAAGGGGAAATATTTTAGATAGAACTGGAAAACCATTAGGAACTACAGAATTATCTTATGGATTAGAATTATATAAAACTCAAGTTGGTGATGATAAATTAAATGACATGGCATTAAGACTTACTAATATATTAGAAGAAAATGAAGAAAAATATGAGAGAGCTCTTATAATTAATACAAATCCATTCTCTTTTAAAGATGTTGATGAAGAATATTTAGATGAATGGAAAGAAGATAGAAATATTCCGAGAGAAGCTTCAGCAAAAGAAACATTCTATCTATTAAGAGATAGATATAATATTAAAAGTGAAAACATAGAAGATATTGCTAAAATTTTAAATCTAAGAGAGTTAATAGAAGAAAAAGGTTATGGACAAGTTTCAGGCTTAGAAATAGCTGAAACAATTTCTAGAAAATCAGCATTAGAAATAACTGCAGAATCTAATAGATTATCAGGTGTTAATGTAACAACAAAGCCTAATAGAAAATATAATGTAGATACATTGGCTTCACATATAATAGGATATATAGGAAGAATTGATGAAAATGAATATGATGAAAGAGAAGACCAAGATTATCAGATGAATGATGTTATTGGTAAAACTGGAATTGAAAGAACATTTGAAGAATTCTTAAAAGGTAGAGATGGTTTAAAACAGATAGACATGACATTAGAAGGAAATGTAATTGGTGAATATACACTTAAAGAAGCAGTTGGTGGATCAGATGTTATATTAACAATAGATAGTAGTTTGCAATCTATAACTGAAAAATCTTTAAGAAATAGAATACTTTCTTTAAGAAGACAGGGATATAAGATTGATGGTGGAGGAGCAGTTGTTTTAAATGTTAATTCAGGTGAAGTATTAGCAATGGCATCATATCCAACATTTTCTCCATCTGACTTTTTAGGTGGTATATCTTCAGAAGATTGGGCAAAATACAATGTAAACACATATCCTTTAATGAATAGAGCAATACAAGGAACATATGAACCAGGTTCTTCATATAAGATGATTCCAGCATTGGCAGCTTTAAATGAAAAAAAGATATCAATACATGATACAGTTTATTGTACTGGAATATATAATAGAGCACATAAACCTAAATGTTGGACATATAGATATTCTGGTGGTGGACATGGAGGAATGGATGTTTCTGATGCTTTAAAAAATTCTTGCAATGTATATTTTTATGAGATGGGATATAGATTAGGTATAGACTCATTAGAAAAATATACTAGATATTTCGGTCTAGGTGAAAAAACAGGAATTGAATTAACAGGAGAATCAGCAGGCTTTGCTGCAGGAAAGGGAACTGCAAAGGAAAGAGGAGAAGTTTGGACTGAAGGTGGAACATTATCAGCAGCAATTGGACAAAGCTATAATTCATTCTCACCATTACAATTAGCAAAATATGTAGCAATGATTGCAAACAATGGTGAAGTTGTAAATCCTACAATTGTAAAATCAGTAATAAATTCTACAGGATCTGCAATTTCTAAAGAAGACATAAACAAATCAGTATCAAAAGAATTAGGCTATGAATATAAAGAGCCTGAAAAAATTAATTTTAAACAAAGTGATATTAATGCAATACATAGAGGAATGAGGGATGTTACATCAGGTGGTGGAACAGCTTCATGGTTGTTTGTAAATCTTCCTATAACTATTGCAGGAAAAACTGGAACAGCAGAAGCTGGTGCAAATGTTAATGGAACATTTGTATGTTTTGCTCCATATGAAAATCCAGAAATAGCACTTGCAGTTGTTATTGAAAACGGCCAGAGTGGCGGAGAAGCAGCTATTGTAGCTAGAGAAATACTTAAAGAATACACAGGAATGAATGCAATACATATTACAGAAAAAATGGATGTTCAAAAAGAAGGCTCGTATATCTTGTAATACTAGTCAAATATGGACTTTTGTGCTATAATAGATATAGATTAATTTAAAGAAGTTGTAAAGGAAGAGAAAACAAAAAATAATTAGACTACAAAAAAGATAATTTTTACAAAATATTTCTTTAAAAAAGGGAAAACTGAAATAACTTTCAGAAAATACAAAAGATAAAAATAAAATGATTATTTTTTAAAAAACAAATGAAGAATTATAATATTTATTATTTTCTTAATAAACAGTGATATTAAAAGAAAATTTAAAATAATAAAATGGTTCTTTATTTTTTTATACCTTTTTTTAGTAATTTATAAAAAGACAAAAAGAAAATAATTTTAAATATGAAAATTGAAAAAAAATAAAATAAAATCTCAAAGTTTCGAAATTTTTATTTATAAAAATAATTTAAATATAATTTAAATAAATAAAAAATAAAATTTAGGATATGGCTTATATAAGCTCTAAAAAAGCTGAAAAATGTTGTTGAAATGTTACATTAATAGGCACACATGCTTTAAAGTTTAATTTTCAAGCTTTTTAGGAACATAATATTAGTATATTTTTTTAAAAGCATATATATAGTAAAAAAGCAGTTTGAAATTAATACTATATTATGGAAAAATAAGCATTACATTAAGAGATATTGA
>CAZMFV010000018.1:0-16754 GCA_964565695.1 uncultured Lachnospiraceae bacterium | reverse complement strand
TTTCTACCCATAATTCCATAAAATGCTCTATTCATAATGCTATTTCCATCTATTAATAATAGTCTTTTCATTTATACCCCTTTAAATTAGCTATGCTAATTATTCTTTGTTTTCTTTGTTCTTTTTTCTTCTTTAACTTTTCTTTGTCTTTAATTTTTTCCTTATCTTTATTTTCCTTAAAGATTTTCACTTCTATTTTATTATACTTTAAATATATTAAAACTCCAAATGAAAAATATATAAAAAGAAAGACCATAGACTATTTAGTCTATGGTCTTAATTTAATGTAAAACATTATCTGGATTGCTATAATTTGATAGATCTGCTACATATTCCATTATAAGTTCTGCTGTAGCATCAGCCAGCGCAAATGTCATTAAAAAATCTTCTAAATCTTCAGGGACATATAAACAAAGTCTAGTCTTTGTTTGCATATTCTCTAAAAGAAGAAAAATTTCATCTTCATAAATTAAAAGATTAGCTATCCTAACTTTAATGTCACTTTTACCTTTTGACTTGCCAACAATAAATGGATCATAAGAATTATTAATCTTGTACTTTTCAAAAACTTCATCTAGCATTTCTCTTTCTTTAAATGCAATTCTTTTTAAATTTTCACAATTTTTTGAAGTTTTTAACTCCTTTAATGTGTGTAGCCTATACTCTAGAATTAAGCTTGCATCCTCCTCTAGAATTACTAAATCTAGTTCACCAAACCGTGTCCTCTTTTTCATAATAATATCCTCCTTCACTCTTTAAATAAAAGTAAATTAATAATCAACATATCTATATTATACTATAAAAATGGCTTAAATTCAATAAAAAACACCCTAGACCATTTAGTCTAGGGTGTTTGAAATTAATGTATTCCAGGTTCTGTTTTTTCAGATAATACTGAACCAACAGTGGATGGAACAAATTCTAAATCTTTATCTTTTAAAATAAGATTACAAATAATGTCTCTAAAATCTTCATGAGCAGACAAGCAGCATTTGCTGTCAGCATTTTCTAATAAAAGGAAGATTTTTCCTTTTATTTCGACAATATTTACTAAAGAAAAAGTAAAGTCTTCACCATCTTCTCCTAAAGTTCTAATGTCAATTTCAAAGACTTCTTTTAAGTCATTAGATTTAAAAGCGCTTTCTAATACGCTATGCAACTTAAAAGATAAGCCTTCTAGGTTTTTCAAGTCTTCTTGGTTATCAAATTTCTTTGAATCCATGCTTTTAAAACCAACCACTAACTGTTCATCAATTATTAGTATACATCCAACACTACCAAAATACATAGTTCTTTTCATTTAGATCACTCCTTTTAAATTTTAAAAAAAGTAAACAACTGACAACATGTTGGTATTATAGCATAAAAAAACACCTTAGGCCAATTGGACTAAGGTATTTTAAATTAATTAAGATTGCTACCCGAATTATTACAACTTAATAAAAGACTTGTAAAAATTTCTTGCTCTACTTCTTTTGGAATTAAAAGACAGAAAAGTTTACTTTCAATTGTATTGTATAAGGTGAGATACATAAACAATTCTTCTTCATATTTTTGAATATAATAAGAATATCCATTAAATTCAAAATGTAAAGAACCATCTGTTTTGGTGTCAAATACTTTAAATGCAAAATATAATTCTCCATTTTCAGCAACAACGACCTGTTTCAACTCTCCATAACTCATAGCATTCTTATCCACGATATCCCTCCTAATCTTTAATTTAAAAACTAGTTAAACTTCGTATGTAAATATTATAGCATGAAAAGCTCTATCTCTCAATGTTAATTTAATATTTATATTTTTATATTTCTACTTTTTATTATCTTTATTATTATCTTTCTCATTAGATTTGATATTCCAAGTATTTTTCTTATATCTTTCTGCTTCTGAAAAAACACATCCACAATATTTTTGCATATAAAGATCTAAGTCTCTAGCTTTTTCTTGTCCTTCTCTAAATCTTTCTTTAAAATCAAAAACTAAAAATTCTAAATTATATCTTTTAGCAATTTCATTTCCTATTTCTATTAATTTTTCAGTATCTTGATATGGACTTACTAATAATGTTGTTGTGAATTTTTGAAATCCAAGTTCCTTTGCTGCTTTAGCTGTTTCTTCTAATCTCATTTTATAACAAACATTTACACATTTATTTTCTAAATCTTCAATGGCTTTTTTAGTAAATTCTTCTAAACCATATTCATCTTTTATTACTAATTCAATTCCTATGTCTAATGAATACTCCCATAATGAATCTAATCTATTTTTATATTCAGTATATGGATGAATATTTGGATTATACCAATACAATGTTGGCTCAATATTATTCTCTTCTAACATTTCTATACAACTAATTGAACATGGAGCACAACATGTATGCATTAATACTTCGTTCTTTTTTCTTTTTTCATTCATTTTACACTTCCTTTAATTTTCTTCATATTAATTATACTTCAAAATATATAAAACTCCAAATATATAATAAAAAAAACCATAGACTAATAGTCTATGGTTTTTTATTAATACTGGTTTTCTTTTAAAAATATTTTAAAAGATTTTAAGTCCCTCAAATCTCCTTGAAGATAAGAAAATTTTTCTCTTATTCCATCAGGAACTCTTAGTATAATATGTTTTATATCATCATCAACAGAAACATTTACACTAACTATGTCAGAACTAGGTCCTTTGGCCAACAGTTTTAAAGAAAAAAGTTCACCTAATTTAATTCTAACTTTTCTTAAAAAAGGTGAGGACACATAAATGTCCATAAAGTCATCACTTATGTGATAATACTTTAAAGTGACTAATGCAGATACATTTTCACTTTCATATGCATGATTTTTCTTATAGAAGATAAATCTATTATCTTCTGTATAAAGAAGATAAATATTGCTATAAGTTTCATATACTTTTGAAACTTTTACATTAGCTTCTTCTAAAAGAATTTTCACACCATAATCTTTTCCTTCATTTGAATCTAGCCAAAAGCTAAAGTCACCTTCATCTGGTCTACAGCAACCATAGCCAATTTCATAGTCTATTCCAGTTAGATAATCTACCGAAACAGTCTCTTCATCATCTAAGATGTCAATATAGCTTGTTGGAATATAGACAAGAATGTCCTCCCATTTAGTTGCATAACAATCATCAATTTCTGCAAAAAGATCAAAGATGTAACCTGGTGGTACAAATTCCATTACAGGCTTATAATTTCCACCCATACTATGAAGCCGCCAGTAAACAAAATAAATTCTGTTAAGCCTACCTTTCTTTCCAATACTTTTCATTTTACATCCCTCCCAAAAATTTTTAAGAAGTAATAAATAACATATCTATATTATACCATGAAAAGCTTGTAAAATCCATTATTAGCAATGCCTAAACAAAAGAAAATACCCAAGACTATTTAGTCTTGGGTATTTTGAAAATCTTATTCTTTAACTAATTCATGAAATGATTCTACTTTTTCTATTTTTGTAGAAGGATATTTGAAATTGTTTCTAACATCACCAGATATTGTAACTATAATATTCCGTATTCCATTATCTCCAATAATTCTAGCATTTAAGACATCAACATTTGGTCCTCTTTCTAAGACTTCTAAATCTAATATGTCTTTCATACTTAAAATTACTCGATCACTATATGGATTTGAAATAAATAGCATTGCGCTTTTGTCATAATTTATATAACCAAGCAAATTTACCAAATCAGTTCTACAAATAAAAGGACTTTGCTTTTTATAAAAATAAGGAAGTCCTTCTTTTGAGTATAGTAAAAATACACTTTTGGAAATTCCAAAAATTTCAGAAACATCTAATTCTATGTCATCAAATTCTTCTTTATCATCTTTCATAACTTTATCAAAAACAATAAATTTACCCTTGTTAGGTGATTGAATACCATAGTAGTCTTTGTAATCAAATACATTTCTCATAGTTTTTGATATGATTTGATCATCATCAGTAATATCTTTTACGAATTTCTTTTTAACTGAAATTCTAAATCCATTTACAATAATAGTGTAAAATTCATTACTTTCACTTGCAATCTTGTAAGTTTCTCCAGGTATTAAGAATTTCCAAAATTCTTCTGTTTCTTGAAAAGTTCCTCCTGTTTTTTGATAAACCGGTACAAGATTTAGTATCATTCCAATTCTTTCGTTTTTAACAGTTTTTTTCATATTTTTCCTCCTATGTCTTTAATAAAAACAAAGTAATAACCAACTGCAGATATTATAGCATGAAATAGGCTTTAAATCCACTATCTACAATGCTAAAAGAAAAGAGTCATAGAATAATTATTCTATGACTCATCTTAAATATTATTTAAAAAGGCTACTCCAATATTGTAAATTCTTCATATTAGATTGTATTTTCGAAAATTCTTTCCTAAAAACTTCTGGAACAGATATTATAACATCCATTTCCATTCCCAAATATAGAACTCTAGCATCATATAGATCAAAACTAGGACCTTCAGCTATTTTTACAAATTGTAAAATTTCATCTGAAAGTAATTCATATTTCTTAGAGTCTGGAAAAAGCATATCTGCTTTAATCAAATTACCTTTAAGAAAATAATCTTCTAAAGTCATTAATGCAGATGTTGTTACATCTCCATTATATCTCTTATAAAAGACATATTCTTCATCTGAATAAACTAAATATAAATTGTGATATATTTCATAACATTCACTCACATTTATACTCATACGCCCCAGATCATCAATATTACCTTTATCAACTCTGCAAAAATCAAATTCGCCAAGTCTAGGTTCTTGAATTCCATATCCAAAGATATAGTCTTTAGCAATCTTCATTGATAGGTCAACAGATTCAATGTCATCCATATTGATTATATTAATATAATGTATAGGAATCTGTAGTCTCAGATTATCATATTTGACAATATAATAATCAAATAATTCTACTTCAATATCAAAGATAGCTCCAGGCAAAATAAAACCTATAAATTCTCTTTTTGTATATGATTTACCACATACCTTCCGATAAACTGGATAAAGCTTATTAAACCTTCCTTTTTTAATATTATTCATTTGCATCCCTCCTAAAAATTTTTCAAAAGTTATAAATGACATAATTTAATTATACTATAGAAGTGGCTATTTATCAACAATACTAGAGTTCTCCTACTTATTTAATATGCAAATTCCTTCTTATAATAATAAATTTAATTAAAATATAAATTTATTATTCTTTTATTTTATATCTACAATTATATCTAATAGAGTGTTTTATCTACTTGTTTTATTCTTGTATCTATTGTAAAATCATATATTATGAAGAATTTATTGAGATTAATGAAAAAACATAAGTGGTATGCAATTATCACACCACTTTTAGTAATTTTAGAGGTAGCAACATCAGTTGTTATACCTATGATTTTATCTAATTTAATAGATAATGGAGTTAATACCGGAGATATAGATTATATCTATAAATTGGGTATTATTATAATTAGCCTAGCTGCAGCATCGCTTGTTGTAGGTATAGGTTCAATGAGAACAGGAGCAAAGGCTGCTCATGGATTTGGTAATGAAATAAGAAATAAATTGTATGAGAAAATAAATGAATTTTCATTTGCAAATATGGATAAGTTTTCTACATCTACTCTTCTTACAAGACTTACTAATGATATAGATAAAATATCTAGATCTACCATGATGTCTTTAAGAATGGCTATAAGAGCACCTCTTATGCTTACAGCATCAACTTTTATGACATATCAAATAAATAAGAAGCTTACACTATATGTATTAACTATAGTTCCTCTTATTGTTGTTATTACTGCAATAATTGGAAAAGTTGTAAGACCTATTTTTATGCAGATTCAAAGAAGAGTTGATAATATGAATAGAGTTGTTCAAGAAAATGTTAGAGGTATTAGAGTTATCAAAACTTATACATTAGAAGATGAAGAAGTAAAAAAATTCGATATTAAAAATCAAGCTTTGAGACAAATACTTCTTAAGGTAGTTGTTATACTTAATATGATGGGACCTTTATTCTCTTTAATTATAACTGGTGTTGCCATAATGGTTTTATATCTTGGTGGTCAATTAGTTATTGGAGGAGAAATGCTACAAGGTGATTTAATAGCATTTATAACTTATTCAATGCAAATCTTATTTGCATTCCTAATGATGGCAGGTTTCTTTATGCATATAATGTCATCAACAGCTTCATTCACTAGAGTTAGAGAAGTATTAGAAACAGAACCTACTATTAAAGAAAAAGAAAATCCTATAAGAGACTTCAAAAACTTTGATATAGAATTTAAAGATGTTTTCTTTGGATATGATCATAAAAAATCTGAAAAGCAAAATCCTAGACTTGCTATTTTAGAAGATGATTCTCTTTCTAAAAAAGAGAAAAAGAGAAAATTAAAAGAACTTAAAAAAGAACAAAAAGAAAAGAAAAAATTAGAAAAGAAGAATAAAGATAAGGATAAAGATAAAGAAGAAATAATTGAATGTACTGTTAAAGGACTTAGTTTTACAGTTAAAGAAGGTGAAACTTTAGGAATTATAGGACCAACAGGTTCTGGTAAAACTACAATTTCTAATCTTCTTTTAAGATTCTATGACACTAAAAAAGGAGATATCTTAATAGGTGGAAATAGTATTAAAGATTATGCATTATCAACTATTAATGACAATATATCTTTAGTTCAACAAAAGAATACATTATTAAAAGGAAGCATTAGATCAAATCTTTTAATGGCTAAACCAGATGCTACAGATAAAGAATTAGAAAATGTTTTAAAAGTAGCACAAGCATATGACTTTGTTTCAGAATATGATGACTTTATAGATCATGAAGTTTTAACAAATGGTCAAAACTTCTCAGGTGGTCAAAAACAAAGACTTACAATTGCAAGAGCATTATTAAAAGACTTTAATATTTTAATAATAGATGATTCAACATCTGCTCTTGACTATAATACAGAAAGAAAGCTTCAAGAAGCAATTAGAGATTTAAACAGAATTAAAAGTTATGAAGATGATAGAAAAATAACTAAGATAATTATTTCACAAAGAATTAGTTCAGTTAAAGACAGTGATAATATTTTAGTTCTAGAAAATGGTGCAATAACTGCACAAGGAAAGCATGAAGATTTAGTAAATACTTCTAGCTTCTATAACGAAATCTTTAAAGAACAAGGAGGAGAATATGGAAACTAGAAAAATAAAAAGTAAAAAAGAAATTAGACAATTAAATAATGAATTATACAAGGAATTATCTGATAAGAATAAGGCTCAAAATCCTTTTAAAACATTACTTAGACTTATGTCTTTTATAAAATATGAAAAATTCCTATTTGTAATAGGTCTTACAATATCTATAATAACAACTGTTTTAACATTAATTTCTACATTAATTTTAAAACCAATTATAGACAATATTGCTGCAGGTAATTTAGATAGCTTTGCAGATGAAGTATTCATATATGCAATAATTAGTGTTGCATCAGTTATATTAGGATTTATTGGTGCAAGTACTCTTGCTGTAATGTCTCAAAAAATAATAGCACAAGTTCGTTATGAATTATTTGAACATATGGAAGGACTATCAATAGAATATTTTGACAGAAACCAATCTGGTGACATTATGTCAGTATATAGTAATGATGTTGAATTATTATCTACAGCATTAGATCAAAGTGTTGTTAAAATATTTATTGCGGCATTACAAATTATAATAACATTTGGAATATTATTCTATCTGAATTGGATTTTAGCTTTAGTAATTTTAGTACTTTTAGCACTATATTCTATTGTTGTTTTATTCTTTGGAAACAAGGCTGAGAAACATTCTCAAATTAAACAAAATAGATTAGGTAAATTAAATGCATATTCTGAAGAACTTATTACAAGTATGCAAACAGTTAAAATATTTAATTATGAAAATAGAAATATTGATGCATTTAAAGATAAATCTTTTGTTTTAGAAGATTCATCTGTTAAATCACAAATATATGGAATGGTTCCACATGCATTTTCACATTTTTTAAGTTCAGCATTACTTGGTGTTATAGGTATTATTGGTGGATTACTACATATTGCAGGTCATATTACTTTAGGTATGATTGTTGTATATATACAATTTGTTAGGAATTTAACTCAACCTGTTGAAACAATTGCAAATGAATTCTCAACTCTTGCTGCAGCATTGGCTGGTGCAGAAAGAATGTTTGCAATAATGGATACAGAAAAAGAAATAGATGAAGGCCATATTACTCTTACAGAAAAAGATGGTAAAAAATATTGGAATGATAATGGTAAATTAACTGAAGCACATGGATATATTGAGTTTGAAGATGTCGATTTTGGATATACTGAAGATGAACTTACATTAGAAAATATGTCACTTTGGGCTAAACCTAAACAAAAAATTGCATTTGTTGGTTCAACAGGTGCTGGTAAAACAACTGTTGCAAATCTAATTAATAGATTTTATGAAATAAATGATGGTCAAATCCTAATGGATGGCATTAATATTGTAGATATAAATAAAAGAATATTAAGAGAAAATATTACAACAGTTCTACAAGATACAACATTATTTACAGGAACTATTAAAGATAATATTAAATTTGGTAAACCAAATGCAAGTGATGAAGAAATAATTGCTGCAGCTAAATTAAGTAATGCAGATCAATTTATTCAAAATTTACCAGACAAATATGATACAGTAATTAATCCTGATGATATGTCTTTATCACAGGGTGAAATGCAATTATTATCAATTGCTAGAGCAGCTGTTTCTAGACCATTAGTGTTAATGTTAGATGAAGCTACATCATCTATTGATACTAGTACAGAGCAATTAGTTCATAACGGTTTAGATAATCTTATGAAACAATATACTACTTTAGTTATTGCACATAGATTATCAACTATAAAAAACTCTAATGCGATTATGGTTATGGAGGCAGGTAAGATCATTGAACGAGGAGAACATGACGAATTAATGGCTCTTAAAGGCAAATACTATAATCTAAATACAGGTATTGAAGCATTGATTTAAGATTGATATAAACATATTAACAAATAAGTTTAAAAATAAAAAATAACAAAATAAAAAATAGCAAAATAGCAAAATATTAAAAAGTGATTAAATTAATAATCACTTTTTAATTTTATATTTCTATTATTTATATCATTATAAGATTTTTTTAAATTCTCCTTCAGAATATTTCACATAGTATTCATTACTTTCTTCATCCGTCATTTCAGAAATCGTCTTATTTGAATTTAATGGTTTAAATACATAACTTAATGGATATGAATTTTCTTTTAATTTCATTACATAGTCTAACTTTTTATACTTAAAAGGTATTGCTGTTGTAATTATTTTATATTCACCTTTTTGATTTATAAAAGCATATGCTTTAACTATTTCAACTAATTCATCTTTTTTTAAATAATCACCATTAACAATGTCTTCAAGGAAGTCTTTAACATTTTTTATTAAGACTTCCTTCATTTTTAAACCATCATCAATTCCTATGATATATTTAAAGTTATTTTCTTTCAGATTTAAATATATTTGATTAGCTTTATTATATGCTCTTTCTTCAATAGTTCCTTCTTCTTTATCATCATATTTTAAATCTTTAATATCATATAGACTATAAAATTTATATTTTGAAGGATATATTTTAGAAATAATTCCTTTTACCATTTCATATTTATCTTTATTTTTCGTTGCTATTAATATTTTTTCCATATCAACTCTTTTCTTTTTAACTTTCATTATCAAATAATTTTATGTTTGCTATAATTTAAATTTAATACAAATTATGTTTTATAATATATTCATAAACCTTAGGATTTAAATATTCTTTCATTTTATGAATATCTTTTCTTATCATTGTTGATGATATATCTACTTCTTCTATATCACTATAAATTATATTATCATTATATTCTTTATATTTTTTCATGCATTTTTCTTTATCAATATTACTTCTACTATTTATTATGAATTTATAATTTTTAAGCATGTACTCATATTGTCCCCATGTGTCTATTTCCTTTAAGCTTTCTATTCCCATAACAAAAAAGATTTCATCATCAGGATATTTTGCTTGAAAATAGTCTAAAGTTTCATATGTTTGCTTCATAATTTGAGTGTTTTCATAGTCTGAAATTGAAAAATGATTATTTTCTTCACAAATAAATTTCAACATATTATATCTATGCTTAAAGTCTATAACCTTCTTATATTCATAATTATTTCCTGTTGGCACATAAATTATTCTATCAACTATTCTAGATTCTATTAATTGCTTTGGTATAAATTCATGCATATAGTGTGGTGGATTAAAGCATCCTCCAAATATTCCTATCTTCATTCATCCCTCTTCTTTTTGTATGTTGGTATTTCTAGTTTATGTTTACTTTGTTCATGCATTTTAGAAATCTTATTTCTTTTAACTTCAGAATCAATTCTACTTGGATCTTTCATATATTCTTCTATTTCCTTATATGTAACTCCCAATCTATCTTCATCAGTCATATCTGACAATCCATCACTCGGTGTTTTATATAATACTTTTTCTGGAACATTTAAATATTCTCCTATTGCTATTACTTCATCAACAGTAAAGTCTGCAATTGTTGCAATATCATGAACATTGTCTGCCCCTTTAGTATAGTATCCTACAAATATTTCACTCTTATTGCTTGTTCCTGCAACTAAATATATTTTGTTTTTTATAGAACTTAATAATGCTGCAAAATAGTAAAGTGAAGCCATTCTTAATCTTGGTTTTAAATTTATATCACTATTTATATAATCATCTTTATCAGCTTCCGGAAATATTTTAATTGCGCTTTCTTTAAAATTATCAAATACATTACTTAAATCAAAGTCATATAATTTAAAACCAAAATAATCTGAAACTAATTTAGCATCTAAACTATCTTCTTCTTTAGAATGACAAGGTAATGTAAAGCCTATTACATTTTCTTTACCTAAAGCCTTTACTAGTATTGCTGCTACAACAGCAGAGTCCTTCCCTCCACTTATTCCAAGTACAGCACCTTTAAGATTATGAGTATTATAATAATCTCTAACAAATTCTATTAGTCTATTTACTTCATCTTCTACATTTCTCATTCTATATTTTCCTTTTAATTTATTAATTAAAAATATATTTCTTGAATTTTTCATATGATGGATTTATAGATGGAACTACTTTATTATCATTTATCATATCTTCAAATTCACTAAAACTAATATGCTTTACTTCTTCAACTTCATTTTCTTCTAATATTAATTCATCTATATCAATATCTTTTCTTACTAAAAATATATCAACAATGTCTTCTGTTCTAGTATATGAGTCTATAAATTCTATTTCATCTAGTTCTAATTCAAGGCCTAGCTCTTCTTCGCATTCCTTAACTACAGTTTCTAAACTACTCTCTCCAGCTTTAACTCCACCACCAACTTGAGCCCAAAGTCCTGGATACACATCTTCTTTTTCAGATCTTTTTATAATAAGAAAATCATTATTAGAATTTATAATCCATATATGGACAGAAATCCTGTATTCACCAGAAATTAATTCATCTCTGTTTTTTATTATATTTAATTTGTCTCTATCCATATTATATACATCTACTTCTTCTTTATTCATCACATACTTCTTCTTTTCTTTTAAAGTATTTTTCACAATAATTATATATACACTCTCTTTATTTAATATTTATTATATCATATTTAGTTTTTTCTATCTATTTTGCAAAGTTAAATATGCACAAACATAACAAACCACATTAGTTGTAATGTGGTTTGTTATTCTAAATTTTAATTTTATTATATGTTTTTTATCTTTTAATTTAAATTCTTATATTACTTTCCTACTTTTTTAATAGTCTTTGTAGGACATACTTTTACACATTTTTGACATTGTAAGCATTCATTTTTAATTATAAAAGGAAAATCTTTTCTATCTTCCCATATATATGCATCAGCTGGACAAACTCTTACACATTGCCCACATTTTATACAATCATCTTCATGAACTTTATATGTTTTTCTATTAAATTTTGAAAATATTGATAGCAAAGTTCCATATGGACAAAGATATCTATGCCAAAATTCAGGTTTATAGATTATAGTAAGAAGAATTCCTAAAACAACTAAAATAGGTAATATAGGTAGTTTTTTACCAGTTATAAAAACAAAAGCCATTAGAGCTAAAAATATAATTAGTATTCCATATCTAACTACAGCATGTTTAAAAAATTTAGGGGTCTCTCTTCTCTTTCTTTTCTTTTTATCTGCATGATTGTCTATAACTTCCATTCCTGTATTTATTGGACATAAATATCCACAATAGAATCTACCAAAATATGTCGATAATAATAAACTTCCACCAAATACTATCATCCAAAGTTGCATTTTACCTAATGCAATAACTACAATAAATACTATCAAAGCTATTATTTGAATTATTTTTCTTTTATCCACTTCATTCCTCCTTTAAAAGAAAATATGTTTTATACTATATATATTTCTTATTTAAACATTATTATTTTCATCAAAAATATTATGAGATATAATATCTATATATTCGTCAATCTTTTCTTCATCTTCTTCTGGGAAGTATAGAAAAGATAATAGACTTCCCATTAGTAATCTTATAGATAAGTCTTCTGGCTTTATTTTTAATTCAGATTTTTCTAATGATTTTTTAAACATAGAAGATGTTTGATCTATATAATTAAAATCAATTATTTCATTATTAATCTCATCTTCCATTAAGATTAATTTAATAACTTCATTGTTTTTAGAAACAAATTTTATTCTATTCTTTAATATAAGCCTAAACTTTTCTTTAGGATTTAAATTTTCATTTCCAATAATCGCTTCTTCAAAGTCAAAGGTTAAAACTGGTTTTACTGCTTCTATAAATATTTGTTTTTTAGAATCAAAATATCTAAATAATGTAACTTCTGAAACCTTTGCTTCTTCAGCAATGTCTATAGTCGTTGTTCCATTGTATCCTTTTTTTACAAATGCATTTAATGCAGAGTCTAATATTTGCTGTCTTCTATCTTCTTTGTTCATTCGTTTTTTTAAATTATCTTTCATATTTACCACCACTATGTAAGTGTTCACTTACATAGTATATAGTGTATATTGTTCTGTCAATACTAATATTGTATTGAAACAATTATTTTATAATATTTATTTAATAAAAAATTGAATTGATAATAAGATTAATAGTTGTTTTAGATAGACAAATTAAAAAGAATGAATTCAAAATTCATTCTTTTTTCTTTAATTTTTGTATTTTTTCTTAGTTCTCATTGCGGATTAATTAAATTACTCATTAGTTTCTGTAGCATTAAGACGTTTTTGTAATTTTTCACCTTGACCTAAATTTCCTTTTAGTCCATTCTTTTCAGCATTTCCTTGACCTTGACGACCACCTAGTTTCATTCCTAGATTAAGTCCTAGTTTTTCACCTGATCCTAGTCCATCACAGTCTAATGATTTTTCTTCCATAGTTTTTAAAACTTCTTCAGCTTTTTCAGATGTGATTTTTCCTTCAGATACTTTGTTGTTTAATCTTTCTTTTCTAATTTCTAGTTTTTCTGTTTTAAATTCTTCTAGTTTGCCAGCATCTTTTGCAATCTCTCCATATTTTTTATTAGAATCTTTTCTTTCTTGAATTACACTCTCAGTTGTTCTCCCTGTTAAGCCTGCAACAGCTTCTGCTGGAGAATTATATTTTGAAGCTGCAAATGCAGTTACTGATACTGCTGTAATTGTTAAACCAAAAGCAATTGCTCCTAGAATTTTTTTAGTATTTTTCATTTTAATACCTCCTTTTATTTTCCAGTACTTCTACTGTAAATATATCTTACAAAACAAATATGACGAAATAATGTCATTAAAGGTTCTTTTTTATGGTATTTATTTATCTTATATTTATTTTGTATTTGTTTTATACCTTTTTAATATTATTTTATATTTCACTAGTAAATATAGCACCATTGTCATGATTTTCTGCAGTTAGTTTTATATTATGTCTTTCTGCAATTTGTTTTGCAATAGTTAAACCTAAGCCAAGCCCTTCTTTATTTTCTTCACTTTGTGTTTTTATAAACCTATCAAATATTTGTGGTAAAAGTTTTTCATTTATTCCTTTACCATAATCTTTTATTGAGATTATGTTTTTATTTGCATTTATTTCTACAATTCCATTTTCAGGAGAAAATTTAATAGCATTGTCTATAATAATCATAAACATTTGTCTAAGTCTTCCATAATCTCCTTTTATTACTAATTCTTCTTTTAATATATTTGTCTTTATTTCAATATTTTTTTCTTTAGCTAATTGTTTAGCTGATTTTACTAAATCATCTAATAATTCATTTAAATTTACATCAGACATTTCTATTTTAAAATCAATATTCTGTAATTTAGATAAATCTAACAAATCATCAACTATTCTTTCTAATGTTTTAGATTCATTTAACATTTGAGTATAATATGATTCTACTTTTTGGGTATCAGTAACTACTTTTTCATCTAACGCTTCTAATGATCCTCTTATTACTGTTATAGGTGTTCTAAGTTCATGTGAAATATTAGCAACAAAGTCTTGTCTTAATTTTTCTAATCTTTCACTTTCTTTACTTGCTTCATCTAATCTACTAGCTAACATATCTATTGTATTTGATAGTTCTCCAATTTCATCATTTAACTTTATATTGCTTTGTGCAGTATAATCACCTTCTGAAAGTTTTAATGCAGTTTTCTTCATTTTATTTAATGGTTTTGTAAATGAATATGATAGTATCATTGATAAAATATATGTTAATAGAAGAGCTAGGAAAATACTAAGCATTAATAATGATACAGCTTTGTTTACTGCTTCTGTAGTTCCTTCTATTGGTGAATGAAGTAGTAGTACATAATTAATCTTTCCGCTATCTAAATCTTTAACTGGTGCTCCAATAGTTATAGTAGGTTGTCCTATTGTTTCACTAAAACTTTCACTATATACAGTTTCACCTTTAAAAACTTGTTCTATTAATTTCTCTGCATTTGTAGGTAGTTCTGTAAAACTTAGTTTTCCTTTCATATTCCCTTTTTCTCTTTGAATAAGATTGTCTCTATGTATATTTATATTTTCCATATTCTCATCTAATATCCAAACATCAGTATCTGTTATATCCATTATGAATTTTAGATATGGCCTATAATTTTCTTGTAAAGATATGGATTTAGTTAAAGTTTCTGCATATGTAAAAAGTTCTTTTTTATGTATTTCTACTGTATTGTTTTTAAATAAATAAACAAAAATACCACCTACTATTAAAGAAAATATTAATAATACTATTGCAAAATATATGCTTAATTTTAAAGCTATCTTATTCTTCATCTTTTACCTCAAATTTATATCCAACTCCCCATATTGTTTTTAAATCCCAAGAAGGATGTTTATGTTTATCTATCTTTGCTCTTAATCTTTTCATATGACTATCAACAGTCCTGTCATAGCCGTAATATTCTACTCCCCATATACTTTCTAAAAGATTTTCACGAGAAAACACCTTATTCTTATTATTTACTAATGTCCATAATATTTCTAATTCTTTTTTAGTTAGTGACAAATCTTTTCCATCTATACTTGCTGAATAATTTTCTAAACTAATATTTAAATTATCATAAGTAAAAATATTAGATTCTTTTTCTTCTATGGTTATTCTTCTCATTATTGCTTTAATTCTTGCTATAACTTCATTTGGTGAAAATGGTTTTAAAATATAGTCATCTGCTCCTAGTTCTAATCCCATTATCTTTTCATAATCTTCACCTTTAGCTGTTATCATAATTATTGGTACATTAGATACTTCACGTATTTCACGACATACTGTAAATCCATCTTTTTTAGGCATCATAACATCTAGAAGAATTATATCTGGATCTTCTTTATTAAATAATTCAATTGCTTCTTCACCATCTAAAGCTATTATAGTTTCATATCCTTCTTTTTTAGCATACTCTTCTAGTATTGAAGTTATTTGTTTATTATCATCTACTATTAATACTTTCACATAAAACCTCCTATATAAAAACTTTCTGTAAGTATATTATACAGAAAGTTTATGTCAAAATTATGACTTTTTATAGTTTATTTTCTTTATACCATTTAGCAAAATCATCTTTAGCTGTTCCCCAATAACTTGCTTCTTTTTCATGATCTATTTCTCGCAGTTCACTTAAAGTCAAAGTTTCACCATCTGGGATATAGAATTTATCATGCCATCTCCCAACATTGCCTCTCTGTTCATAGGAAATACTTCCTGTTCCACCACCACAAAATACTATTGGTTCTTTACCTGGTTCACAATATGCAAAACAATGTTCTATTCTAGCTTTTCTATTAGTCTCATTTTTTAATAGTCTTAAGAATTTTTCAATTCCAATCTGTTTATCAAAGTATGCATTATATGGTCCTGGAAGACTTCCTAAAGCATCAATATATAATCCTGTATCACTTTTGAGTACTGGATAACCTAATTTATCTGCTGCATATTTAGCGCTAAATTTTACTACTTCTTCACAAGTCTCGGCTTGTATTTCTATTACTTCAAAATCTGGATCCATTATTTTTAAATTAAATCCATATTTATCTCTAAAAAACTCATTAGCTTCTTCCACCTTATGTGGATTAGTAGTTAAATATATTAATTT
>CAZMFV010000017.1:0-16985 GCA_964565695.1 uncultured Lachnospiraceae bacterium | reverse complement strand
GCAAAAGAAAAAGCTTCTAAGATTAATTAATCTTAGAAGCTTAAATCATTAAATGTCTAGTATTGAATAAAAGACACTTGTTCTACCGTCACCAGTAGTTTGACCTAAATACCTATACAATTTAGTTGCATAAGTGTAATAGTCAAAAATATAACTACATGAAACTTCACCTTCAACATTATTAGAAGAAAAATAAAGTTTTTTTGAATCAAAATCTGATCCTGTTAGAGGATGTTCTTCTAATTCAGCAATATAGTAGTTACCATCGTAATCTCTTGCAATTTCATCAACATCAATTTCTTGAAAAAGAAGAAATGCATCACCAGCTTTAATAGTATCTAGGACAAATTGAACATTAGTTTCTTCATCTCTGAGATAACCAATTTTTATCTGTCTTTTTGTACCACTAGGCGCATCTCCTGCAACTATAGTTACATCGAGTTTTTTACCTATTTCTGGTTTTTCCTTAGTGATTCCAATAAAGTTTTTGCCAGATTCTATGATGATATCATGTTTATTGACAAAAACAGTGTCAACTATCTTCTGCTCATTTTCCCACTTAATATAATATTTTTGTGGGCTTCCTTCTGGACTTAAGTTTAACTTAAATCTTACATCTTTGTGGCAAATCTTTTTACCACATTTTTCAAAGTTCAAGCTTGCCCGTACAGGCATCCTTAAACGGCAGAATAAATACTCTACATTCATATCTTTTCCTCCTTATCGGTTAAAACCAATAGTAATATATCAACTATCTATATTATACCATAAAACTTAATTAATAGGCAATTTATAAGCATTACAAAAGAAAAACTCTTAGAACAATTGTTCTAAGAGTTTCAAATTTAAATTGTAGCTATATAGGCAATTACATATTCATTACCTGAATAACCTTCTACTCTAGTAAAAAAAGAATTCGGATTTTTTATAGACTTTATAAAATCAATCTCAATTACTTCTTTTACAACCTGTCGATTTTTCAAGGAAAAAACATTAATTTTTAAAGGCTTCATTCTATCAAATTTTGTATTCTTAGATACAAAACCAGAATAAATTCTTATTTTAATAGTGTCATCTCCTATTGCACCTCTCCTATCCATAAAGATTACAAATTCTACTCCTTCTTCGTCATAGACTGTAGAAGCAATATTTAAACCTTCTGTATAGTCGTGAATGGTAATGGTTTTCTTTCTTTTAATCCAAGTAACAGCTTCCTTAAACTTTTTAGTATTAATACCTTTTATAAAAGTATCAATTTCACCTTCATGAAACCGTGGTTTCACTTCCCAATTTAAATTTTGCATACAAACCTCCATAAAAAGATGTTCTAAGAAATAATCCTATCTATATTATACCATAAATCCTACTAATTTCTACTATACAGGCATTTAGAGATTTTCAAATACAATTAAAAAAACCTTTAGAATATTAATTCTAAAGGTTCTTTGTTTGTCTGCATAGAAAGTTATTTAGTTTGGTTTAGTTTGTTTGCTTTTTGGAACTCTTCCTTACTTGTGGAAAAGTTAGATAGGCAAAAATTTTTCTACCCTTTCTTTCTCCTATAACCAGATAGATATTCCCACCTCTATGATGGCAGGCTAATACCTTTTCAATAACAACTTTATGTTGATATCTATTTATCCGGTTAATATTGGTACCATAAGATAGCACCCAGAAAAACTCCATCCTTTCACCAGGTTTAGGAAGATAATCTGAGTAAGACCGACCAGCATATCCTAGTGAAGCGTTGCTTCCATCTAAATCTCTAGAATATCTTGTATAAATACAATAATACTGATCCCCTTTAGAGTCTATTAACTCATAAAGTTTCTTACCACGTTCAATAACAATTTCCACTTCAATTTCTTGAGGTGAACGTGTTCTGATACCTTTAGCATTAATATTTAGTTTCCTTATTTCAAGAAAACCTCTTTCCGGCTTTTTAATGCTTTCACATATATAAGCCTTACCAGATTCAATAATAATACTTTCTTCTGGCACCTGCATCCTTTTGTTAGCTGTTTTGATAACATAAAAATTACCAAAAAGTGTTAAATCAGACCTCTCTACTACAACCCGTTGCCCATTTTCTAATGTAGAAGATGGGGAAAACCCAACTCTTCTTCCTTCTGCATACCTTCCAAACAACATTTTTTTCACCTCCTAGAAAATTTTCCTTAGATTAATGAAACTATAACTATATTATACCACAAATACTTAATAATAGACAGTTTCTACCATTTCTTAAATTAAATATTTAAAATATAAAAATGAGGAATAAAATAATATACATTACAAAGCACAAAAATAAAATATAAAAATAATATGATTTGTAAAATATGCTTTATATAACATAATAAACAAAAGAAAAAACTCTTAGGAAGTCCTAAGAGTTTTTCAAAGAAATTACATATGTTAATCTATACATAAAGCCAGATATGCTGTAACTCTAGCATTCCTGTTGTATCCTTTAACTTTTATCATGGAATCATCAATTTCTTTAATTTTAGTAACACTATTTAATGCTACTACTTTAGTGCGGGGGTTTTTCCCACTGTATAAAATTGCTTCCATTTCTAGACTATCTCCTATGCTAGGGATGTCTGAACATTTAGTTTGACCAAGTAATGTTGCTTGACCAATAACTTCAATTTCTTCACGAATTAGAGAATAATAGCGGTCTCCATTTTCTGTTAAAATTAACCAAGCATTACTACCTAATTTTTTAACAACTAATGGCACAATTTCTGTTTCAATCTTTTCAACTCCACCTCCCCTATACAGTTTTAAATTGTATAGTTTTAAAACTTCACCTAGTACAGGTATTTTGCTTATTTCTGCAAAATATGAATCTTCACTTTCAAGTATCATACATTCTGATGAAACTTCATAAAAATCTCTACCTATCCGAATGTTAAATTTCTCACGAGAGTCTTCTTCTAAAATAGATTTTACAGGATAACGAAATCCTTCTTCCATAAAAGCTGGAATTTCTAGTTTCTCATTAACTTTACTTTTAACAAACCAAGCATGTCCCACATAATTTCTTTTCATTGTCTTTCCTCCTTGAATATTTTTCAATAAGTAAGTTACCAACGACATCTTCATTATAGCAGAAAAAGCCCTATATTTCAACATAATTAATAATTAATTTATAAAAATAGAAAAATTAATATAAATTAAAGTAAATAATCTATATGGTATATATTGTATAAAGTTATATAAAAGAAAAACTCATTGGATAATTATCCAATGAGTTTCATTTCTAACATAGGAACAAATAAGCTTTCACAAATTCATTTCGAGCTTTAAAACCCTCAATTCTATAAAGATCTTTTTGTGATACTTTCATAATCGAAGTTATATTGTACAACATTATTTTTTTAGCTTTTATTTCATTTCCTTCTACTTTTAATTCATAGCATTTAAATACTTTCCCAATTTGCGGAAAAGTTAAATACTCTGAAAATCCAAGTATTGTTGAAGAAAAACAAATAGAGTCGTCATCTATACTTTTTTTAGTATCTAATACTATATATTCCATAAATGATTCATCCATAACTTTCCACAAGTTATTTCCAACAAATAAATTATGTCTTACTTTAATAACTTTAGATTCTTGTGAAATAGTGAATTCACCTTTATCATTAGAGATTAGCTTATTGATTCTTAAACATCCCTTAGGAGCCTTTATAGCATAATTTCTAATGTATAATTCAAATTCACACCAAGCCCGTTTTGTTTCCTTTTTAACTACTAAATTTCGTTTCATCATGTCCTCCTTCTGCTCATACATGAGCTGAATAACAGTTACAGTTATATTAATTATAACATAGAGATTGAAAAAAAGAAAAACCTTAGGAAAATATCCTAAGGTTTAAATGTTGATTTAATAATCTTTTAAGAATGGCAATAGTCTTTATCTCTAATATAGATACCATCTTTTTTATAGAAACATTTAGATTTTTCAAGATTTGCACTAATTTCTAATAGCCTACCATATGGTAGATCATACATAGTTTGAATCTCATCAATAGTATAACTATCTTTTTTTAACAATAAATTTGTTAATGCATAAGAACTTACCCATGGAATTTGAATATATGCAGAAAATTTTTCATTATCAGCATTATCTAAAATCCCTTCAATATAGTAAAATCTTGCTTCAATTTTGCTAACACATGTGATTTGTTTAAGCTTTATTTTGTAATCATTTAATTGATTGACACTTTCAAATCCACTTTCTGAAATTAAAATATCAGCATCAAATTCATATTCTTCATTTTTAACTGGAATTTTAATATCATTTGAATTGCCAATAAAAACCATTTGTTTTCCTAGCAATTTATTGTCTTTTACAATATTAAAGTAAATATCTCCATTAGCCTCTACTAAAATAGTAAAACCATAGTCTAAGGTTCTAATAGCCTTAACTGAAATATTTTTTTCTTCTATTTCAATAATTCTTTTTTCTTTGTCTAAAGAAATTAAATTCAGTCTATTATCTCCTCTTACAGGATCATTAGTCATTTCAGAATAATAGATATTTCCACTCTCACTTATTAAGTATTCACTAGGTATTGAAGCATAAATAGAATCATCCATTCTTACTAAAAAAGAATCTCTCTGTTCTAATAAAACTTCAAAGCGTTTTCCATCAATAAATATAAAAGATTTACCCTTATATTCAGCAATTCCTTTAGTAACTTCCGACTTAGTTTTGCGAGACAATTTATCAAAAAAAGTAATTCCTGTATTGCTAGATAAAAATCTAACAAATCTCACATCTGCCTTTCTATACATTTTGTCCTCCTTCTGCCCATAATATGAGCTGAATAACAGTTTAAGTTGTTCTAATTATAGCATAAAAGCAAAATTTTACCATATTCATCTATTTTTGATTTCATATAAATAAAAAAGACCTTAGAACAATTGTTCTAAGGCCATCCCTATTATCTTGCATAAGGGAAGAATACAAAACTAGTTACCGTTTTATCTTCATTTGAGATTTCATCAAATTCTTTTCCAGATATCATGTATAGACCTCTTTCCATTTCTTTGACTGCAAAAATATCAGTAATATGTCTTACTTCATCATTGTAGCCAAATGGATTAACAGTTTCTCCTCTTTCAAGGAACATAAGTTCAGAAATATAGATATCATCACCTTTTGCAGGGATTTTATCACAATCACTTACACCTACATAAACTAATAAACCCTCAAAATGTTCAGGTCTTTGCCTTGCAAGTACAAGACAAAAATACAATTCATCTTCTTCAGTTATAGCCAAGTAAAAACTGCGTAGAAATAATTCCTTTACAAATTTTACTTTAATTTCTTTTAGTACATATGTGTTTTCATCATCAGACTCAGGTATTTTTATGTTGACCATATTACTGCCAATAACTGGCTTATCAATCATTTCACATAATTGCATACCTGCATATTCAGCAGCTACCTCATCTACGGGCAAATCTAGTATCAATCCATTGAATTTAACAAGATATGAATCCCCATTTAAAAAAGAAAATTTCTTTCTTAGTATTTTGACTCTATCATCAGGTAGAATATTAGTTCTTCCTAAATCAAGTTCTTCACCTACATACCGTCCACAACTGACTCTTTCATTAATAACATTTTTTAACATATTCTTTCCTCCTCACATTCGCAATGCAAATACAATAATAATCGGACAACTTTATTATACCATGAAAGCATTAATTTAACAAGATTTAAGACTTTTTTAACATTTTTATAATAAAAAGAAAAACTCTTAGAACCAAATCTGATTCTAAGAGTTAAAATTTTATTATTCACCAACAAGAAAAATTTGTTTACGCCTAAAGTCAGCAGTAGGATCAGCAAAGTAGATTTGTATTAAGTTTTCTTCAATCTCATATATTTCGTCAATATAAATATATTCATTAGGCACAATCCAACTATCTTCTTTTACTCCGTTTATATTGTAGATTTCAATAATATCTCCTATCCTCAGTTTTTTTAATTCTTTAATAGGATAATAAGCTATCATACTTCGATATGGTTTGTTCATAGACAAAAATTTTATCTTGTCAATTACTACCTGTCTTCTATCTGTTGTTTCTATAACAAACAACTCCGCAGCCAATTGTTTATGTCTTAATATAGCCCGTCCAGTATTTTCTCCAACTATAATTTCTTTATTTTTAGAGTTAAATTTTATACTGTTATTATACATTGAATCATAACCTTTAGTGCCTTTCTTGATAGGATTCGTATTTGAGTAAAAAATTGCAATTTCAAGTTTTTTAGTTTTCATTGTTTTCTCCTTTTAGTCATGCCACTATTTTTAACAATAGCATAAGTAACTCACCAATAACTATATTATACCATAAATAGCTGTATTTATAAATAAAACCCTAGAGTTTTATCTAGGGTTTTATATCTTTTTAATTAATATTAGTTTAAATATAGTTCTAAAAATTTTACTTATATTTTTTATCACATTATATTTTAAATTTTTTCTTCAATTCTAAGTAGTCTATTATATTTAGCAACTCTTTCTGATCTTGCAGGTGCACCAGTCTTTAATTGTCCAGTTCCTAATCCTACAGCTAGATCTGAAATAAATGTATCTTCAGTTTCTCCTGATCTATGTGAAACAACTGCTGTAAATCCTGCATCATATGCTGTTTCTATAGCTTTAATTGTTTCAGTAACAGTTCCTATTTGATTTAATTTTATTAAGATAGAATTAGCTGCTCCCATCTCAATTCCTCTTTCTAATCTTTTAGGATTCGTAACAAATAAATCATCACCAACTAATTGAATTCTATCACCTAATCTTTCATTTAGTTTTACCCAACCTTCCCAATCTTCTTCACCTAGTGCATCTTCTAAAGAAGTTATTGGATATTTATTAACTAAGTCTTCCCAGAAATCAATTAATTGATCAGTAGTCATAAATACACCTGATTTAGGAAGTTTGTAACCACCTTCTACTTGCCATTCTGTAACAGCACTATCAATTGTTAAAACAAAATCTTCTCCAGCTTTATAGCCTGCTTTTTCAATTGCTTCAACTATTAATTTTAATGCATCTTCATCATTTTCTAAATTAGGTGCAAAACCACCTTCATCACCAATTCCTGAAGCCAATCCTTTTTCTTTTAATATTTTAGCTAGATTATGATAAACTTCCGCACACCATCTTAGTCCTTCTTTAAAATTTGGTGCACCAACAGGCATTATCATAAATTCTTGTATGTCTACATTATTTTCAGCATGTTCACCACCATTTAAAACATTCATCATAGGTACTGGTAAAACTCTTTCATTACCTAAAAACTCATATAGTTCTTTGCCTTCTAATTTAGCTAAAACTCTAGCAACTGCCATTGAAATAGATAATAATGCATTAGCACCATATTTATCTTTGTTTTCAGTTCCATCAAGATTTATTAATTGATTATCTAACTCTTCTAATGTATTAAATTCAAAACCTTTCAAAGCTTCCCATAAATTTTCATTAACATTTGAAACAGCTTTTAAGACACCCTTACCAAGATACCTACTCTTATCACCATCTCTTAATTCTAATGCTTCAAAAGCTCCTGTAGAAGCTCCAGAAGGTACAGCTGCCATCTCCATCACTCCATTTATTGTAACTTCTGTTTCAATTGTAGGATTTCCTCTTGAATCTAAAATTTCTCTTGCATGTATTCTTTCTATTTTATACATATATTCCTCCTCATGTATTTAAAGATTTTTTTATTTTCTTCTTCATTCTTCTTTTTTACTTTTATCTTTAGTTTTCTGTTTTATTTTTTTCTTACATTTTAAATATATCAAAGTATAAATTAAAATAAATAAATAGATATGAAATATAAAGAAAATGAAATAAATGAAGTTTATATAAAAAAATAATATAATTAAAAAAAGAGGAAGAAAATAAAAAAAATTATGAGAAGAAAAAAGCAGGAAAAGAAGTTCTATTAAAAAGGCATAAAAAAAAGAGGAGAATTCTCCTCTTTTAAAATTAAGCTTAGCTTATTTTATGTTAAACTAAATTAAACCCCAAGCATCAACCCTAGTAATCTCACAAGATTCTAAAATTTCAACTTTTTCTGGATTTAAATCTAACTCACTTGTAATTTTTCTAGCAAGTGCTTTTTTAGACTTGCTAGAACCATGTGTCAAGATTACAGAACCTAGATTTTCAAACTTTCCAAAAAGTCCTAGTAGTTCATCACTATCAGCATGTGCAGAAAACTGTCTTGTAAAAGCAATATTTGCCTTTTTAGTAAAGTTCTCTCCAAATGCAATTACATCGTCATCTTTAGAAGCATCTAGAATCTTCCTTCCAACAGTGCCTTCTGTGCAATACCCTGTAAAAATAACAGTACTATTGCTATTTTCTAGCATTTGTTTCAAGTAGAAATTAGCAGGTCCATATGAACAATTTCCAGATGAAGATACAATTATTGCAAGATCATCTGAACTTATAACTTCTTTTCTTTCATCTCTAGCAGATATATCTCTCTTTTCACCAATTAAGGTGAAATTTCTAGGTAAGAAATATTTATTTTTTTCTATACCTAATTTACCTTCTTTGGCTAATTTAAGATATTTTTTCCCAAGTTTACCATCACAATATATCTTATAATTGGATGGTATATGACCTTGGTCTTGCATTTCTTTAATCTTAAGAAGAACTTCTTGGGTTCGTCCTAATGAAAATGCAGGAACTAAAACTTTTTTTCTTTTTTTAACAGCTTTAGTTATTTCAGAAAAGAAAATATCATCAACAGTATTAATATCTGCTGCTCCATAAGTCGATTCGGATATTATATTGATTCTTTTGTGTTGTAATCTGTATGGCATACTTTTAGGCATTTTAAAGAATTTGTTTTTTTCTTTATAATCGCCTGTAAACAGAAGATTAATATCTTCATTTCCTTCAAAAGAACAACGAATATATATCATTGCTGCTCCAAATAAGTGTCCATTTTTTAAAAAGGTTATTTCCATATTATCTGTAATTTTAATTCTTTCATTAAAATTCTTTTTCCTTAATCTTTTTACGACTAATTCTACTTCATCATATGAATAGGTTTGTACCCCTCCTTTTTTAGAGTCTCTACACATGATCCGGTAGTTGTCATCCAATGAATCAGGAATAATATTTCCTGTTACCTTAGTAGCATAAATTTTGTTCCTATAATTCATTTTTATTAATAATGGCAACCGTCCTATGTGATCAATATGTGCGTGAGTAACAACACAAGCTAGGATCTCTTTTGGATCAAAGTGAAAATTACAATTTAAATCTTTAGTGTTAGGTTCTAAAAAAGAACCACAGTCAACAATAATTTTCTGATTTTCACCATTTGGCAACCTTAAAGTTATTAAAGTGCAACTCCCTGTTACATCGTCTGAAGATGTACTAAGCTCTACAAAAAATCCCGTGTTAGACATAAAATCCCTCCTCAATTTTGCAACAAAGTTTCAAAGTTTCAAAACTTTTAAGAATAGTAACATATTTAAATTGTAGCATAGAAAGTGATTTTGAACAACAAAAAACCTTAGAATAATTATTCTAAGGACTTTTTTTCTTATTTAATCTCTTTTTTTGTTTTTATTATACTTTATTTTATTTTTTAGTTTATTTACTTAAACTAATAATCTTAATTTCTTTAATACATCTATAAGTTTTTCTGATTTAACTAGATATGTAATATCATCTTCTTCTATTGCTTTTAATTTAAACATAGCAATTGTATAGAATAAAACACCTATTACTATAGCTATTAATGTAGATATTGTATTACCAATATATAGATTTATACCTCTATGTGTTCCATAAACTAAAATTCCCATTACTGTCGATATTAAAACTGGTTTTAATATATCTTTAGTGAAAGATCTTTTTATTTTTACATTCTTTGATAAAACAATACGCAATATTATAAATGTAATTGTTTGGCCAACAATAGAACCTATTGCTGCACCATATATATTAATATTAGGATTTTGTATTAAAGTTAAATTTAATACGATTTTTACAATAGCACCTGCAAGTAGCGCCATTGTTGGTGTTAGTGTTTTACCAATACCTTGTAATGAACCACTTATTGTTTGACTAAATCCAACAAATATCATTGTTATAGACATCATCATCATTATATACATTCCATCAGGTGCTGATGGATATAGCATTTGCAAAATTGGTGAAGCAAGTGCTATCATTCCTGCTGCTGCTGGAAGTGATATTATTGTTGTTATAAATAATGAAGATTTCACTCTATTTTGTATCTCTTCTTCCTGTTTTAACGCCTTTGCCGATGCCAGTGATGGTGTTAATATTGTAGATAATGCAAGATTTATTGCAAGTGGTAACATTGTTATTGTTTCAACCTTGCCAAGTATTCCTTGCATTTCCATAGCTTTTGCTTCTAATTCAGTTTTTACAAGAATAATATTACCAAAGGCTTTTTGTATTCCACGACTTACAGTTGCAGTATCAATAACATTATTTAAAACAGATATTACAGATCCCATTGTTATTGGAACTGAATATTTTAAAATACTTTTCATAAGTGATGTAGTTTTTACATCATCTTCTTTTGATTTTTCTTTTTTATCTATTTTTAATCTTTTTCTAAAATAATAAATTATTAAATATATGAATGTTATTATAATAGCAATTGTAGCAGAAACATTTGCTGCTGCTGCCATAATATGTGGTTCTCTACCAATAACAGCATATACAAATACTATTGATAATATAGAATTAAATAATTGATCTAGAATTTGAGACATTGAAGTTGCTGTCATATTACCAAGACCAGTAAAATATCCTCTAATCATAGATGATGCAGAAACAAATACTATTGCTGGTGATAATACTTTAAATACTATTGCAAGATCTGGTACCTGCATTATATTTGTAGCTATGTAATCAGCTCCAAAATACAGTGTAAAGGAAAGTACTGCACCAATTGATATAAACATACTAGATGCAATTCTAAAAACTCTCTGTGCTCCTTTATAGTCATTTAATGCAACTCTTTCAGAAACAAATTTAGATACAACTGTTGGTAGGCCTATTGATGATATTGCAAGCATTAATGTATATACTTGATAACCTGCAGAAAAATATCCTGAACCAATATTACCAAATCCTGGAACATTAACAATTACTAAACGGTAAACTAGCCCAAATACTTTAACAAGTAATTGAGCTATTATTAATATTATCATTCCCTTAAAAAAGGAATGTTTTTTTAATTTAGATTTTTTATTTCCTATATCTTGATTTTCATCAAGATTCTTTTCTTCTATATCCGTTTTGTCTTTCATTTATTTTCCTTATTTACCATATTTTTCTGGTTCTAAAAAACTAGGTAAAACACCAATCTTATTTGGAGTATGTTCTGGCAATTGATAGATATCATGTCCTGGATATTCATTAGCTTCAATAATTACAGGTCCTTCTTTAGATAGAGCAATATCCCAACCTACATATCCCATATCTGGTATTTTTAATGCTAAAGATTTAGCCATTTCTATAACTTCTTCCCAATATGGATATTTAAATCCTTTTATCTTGTATCCAGTGTATGGATGAGTATCATAAAGAATCTTATTTTTATCAATAGCCTTATCTAAGATAATACCTGTTTTAACATCAATTGGAACTGTCATTCCACCACTATTGAAATTATCAACAAATCTTCCTTCATTTCCAATTCTTGCATAAGTTTGTACAACAAAAGGTTTTCCTTCTTTAAGAATAGTTACTACTCTAATTGTATTTATAGAGCATGGGTATACTTTTGAAACTTCATCATTTTGAATAACTATTTCTTCTAGAATATATCCTTCTTCGTCTTTAGCCCATCTTTCTAAGAATTTATCTATTTCTTTCTTATCTTTTAAATCTTCTGGTTCAAGTTTTTCTATTCCATGACCACATCCACCATAGATTGGTTTAGCTAAAAATCTCTTATATTTATTTATCCATTTTTTTACATCATCAAAATTATCTTCTCTAACTCTAATCCATGATCTATGTAAATATTCATTAAACTCTTCATTAAACTTTTCTTTATTTTCTAATACATCAAAAGCTTCAGGCTTATTATATTTTTTAATAAGATCATTATTTCTTCTTCTTGTTAGATATGTTTTCCTCTGTTTTTCATTTAAATTATACATTTCAAATAAATTATAATCTGAGTATCCAGCACCATGTCTCATACCACACCATATAATGTCAAAGAATAGGAATACTTTGTTTTTACCGGTTTCTTCAGCTATTCCATCAATAACTCTGAACATAGCCTTTTTATCCATTGCCTTTATTCTTTTTAAATAGTATTTAATATTTCCCATAATCTCCTCTTTTCTATAATAATTATATTATATTTCAATTCCTTTGTCTTTTAAATATTCAGAAAATAAAACAACATTTTTTTCTTCAAGTTTTTTTAACATTAAGTATCCCCTACTTTTTAAAGACTCAAATTCTTCAGGACTTGTTACATCATCTAAAATAACTTTTTTTCCACCATAATAAGCTTGCTCTATAACAGTTGTACTCACACCTGCTATGTATTCTGATTGATCGATAGATTTTATAATATCAAAATTTGAATTCTCTAAGGCTCCTTCAGGATATATTTTTTTATCCATTGAAACTCTCGGATGTGGTCGTACTAGTAAATTAACATTAATTGATCTTAGTTTTTTTATAACTTTAATAAGTATTTTTTGAGCTTTTTCATCTTGTGCACTCAAATAATAAGTAATGTCCTTATCGTAGTATTCTTTTTTCTCAAATCTATGCTGAAGTTTAATAGGTGTATATACTTTGTATTTATTTATATTACACAACATGTCTTTTTCAAAAAGTTCTTGATAATCTTGATCCCAAATATAATACCTAGAAAAAGACATAAAAGAGTTGATTAAGAAAAACAAATTAGTTCCATGCATAAAACTAATAAATTCTTTTCCATCTTGTTCATATCTTTCTTTTAAAATGGGGCTAAAAATATTTCTTTCATTGATATATACTACTAAGGCTTTAAATTCATAATTTTCTAATAAAAAACTATGAAACGCTAACTCTTTTAGAGCTAGTAATTTATAATTAAATCTAAAAATATTTTTTCTAGCTAATTTCTTATAAGTTTTCTTTAATTCCTTGTTAAAAATATAATCTCTTTCAAAATTCGCAGGTATTATTTTATAGCTAGGAAACTCACTATATAGCCTATCAGGAAAAACATCATCTATACCAAGGTCTGTTCTACTTTGTATTATCATATCTATTTTATTTTTTTGTTTAGTATTAAGATTTGATTTATAAAGTTTAGTCTTACTTAAGTTGTCCAAATAATTTTTTTTTAATAAATTATAAAAGAAATGTTTTAGATGTATATTAGACAATTTAAAGAATGCTGCTAAATTAGATATAATTTTATACTTCCAATCAAAATAAAACATTCTGCACTTGTATTTATTTAAAGATTGAATATAAATATCTTCTGTAATATTAAATTCAGCTAAAAAATTTTTCCACTTCAATACCATTTCTGGACTTTTATCATAAAACTTTATAGCTTCAATATTTTTATTTTTCAAATAGTTGTTGATCAATTTATCTCCCTACTTTATTGGAACATCTCTTCTTGCAAAATTGTGTCTTCTTCAATATTAACTTTAGCTTTTTTACCGATAATCTCCTGAACTTTAGAAGGTTCAATTCCTGTACCTGGTCTTTTGAATGTTAGCATATCCTCTTTTATAGTTTCACCCATATTAATATTTACAGCAGAAACAATTGATCTTCTAGCATTCATACGAGCTGTCTCCTCTGAATCTAAGCTTTTAATTTCATATGATCCTCTTATAGTTTTAATTAATTCAAGTTCTTCTATAATTTCTTTAATGTCTTCTGGGTCCATAGCATGATAATGATCGTTTCCTTGTAAACTTTTGTCTAAAGTGTAATGTTTTTCTATAACTTTAGCACCCAAAGTGAAAGCAGTTTTAAGAACATCAGTGCTAACTTTGGTGTGATCAGAATACCCAACTATAACGTCTGAAAACTCTTTTTCAAGTGAAGCTATTTTGTTTAGGTTCGCATGTTCTAATGGTGTAGGATATTCTAAAACACAATGCAACAACATTAAAGTTTCTTTGTTGTGTTTTTGTATTGTGTTTACAGCTAATTCTATTTCATCTAAGTTAGAAGCCCCAACAGAAAGAATTATAGGTTTCCCTTTTTTTGCAATATGTTCTATAAACGGAATGTTTGTTAGGTCTGATGATGATATCTTATATATATTCATATGTTCATATAAAAAGTCCGCTGCGTCAAAATCAAATGGTGTTGAAAAGAATTCCAAACCAATTTCATTAGCATAATCTGCTATTTCTTTGTATTCTTTTTCTCCCCACTTATCAAATTTAGTAAATAATTCATATTGTGAAGTTATTGGTTCTTCTGAAGTATCCCAATATGAAGGAGAATTCTTAGCTGCTATTTTTCCAGCTTTGTAAGTTTGAAACTTTACTGCATCTAGCCCAGCTTCCTTTCCTTCTTTCACCATTAGTTTTGCAGCTTCCATAAGAGATATACCTCTAGTTTCAGCAATGTCATAATAATTAACACCTACTTCTCCTATAAGATAGTAACCTTTTTCATTAATAACATCATAGATTTTGTTTTGTTTTTTCATTTTAAACTCCTTAAAATTTTTTATTTATATATTTTATATATTATCTCCTAAGATAATATTTTTGACTCTTTTAATTCCATCTGTTAAATTTAAGTTTAACATTTTCATATGTATTTGTTTTCTTATTTCTTTATTCTCTATTAACCACTTTATAGTAGACATTACAGCTTCATTCGATACATCTTTACCAAGACCTAAGTTAATAAAACCATTATCCATATAACCAAATCCATGTAATAATTCTCTTTCATTTTGAGCTAGAATTATAGATGGTACTAACATACTTGCTAGTTCATACATTGTTCTACCTTGAGATGATATAGCAAGATCTGCTCTACCCATGTATTTAGCTATATTACTTACATTTATTAAAACTTCAATGTTTTTTCCAGATTCTTTTGCTTTTCTTATAAACTCTTCCTTTTTACTGTATCCTAAACCTAATATAAAAGTATATCTTATATCATAATCTAAAATTTTTATTATATTAAAAATTTTTTCAGTTAGATTGTTACTATCAGTACCACCAAAAAGAATTAATATTTCTTCAACATTATCTTTTAATTTTGATTGTTCTGCAATTAAAAATTCCGATCTCATACAAAAATAATTTTTACCATAAAAAGTTTTTTCTTTATAAGGATCACTTTCCATTAAATTTTCTTCATATAAAGCATTTATAATGGCATCTGAATGTTTTCTACCTTCACCTACATCTTCAAAATTAATTATACGAACTCCAGTTTTCTTTAAACTTTCCATATACTTAATTTCAGTATCTAGTATATCATTTACAACTATATCTATAGATTCTTTCTTTATATATTCGAAAAAATCTTCATCCTTTTCTATTATATGAAATTCAAAAAAACTTTCTTTTATTTTTTCAATTCCCATATCACTTTTTTTATTTAATACAAATATTATGTTATGATCAATAAAATTATAGGCTAAAGTTAAAGCTCTATATATATGTCCTAATCCTATTTCACTATATCCATCTACTCTAAACACTATATTTTTTCTTTTTAATTCAGATTCAGCTAAAATCCAATCTTGAGCTTCATCAATATCTATTCCTTCATTTATAGGCATTTCCGCAACACTTATTTTCTCACCAATTCTTGAGTTTTCAGTCACTACACTATTTTTAGATATAACAAAAGCTCCCGTTTCCATATAATATTTTGGAAGATATTGCCTATTAATTCTCTCTTCATATAATGGAACCAGTTTATCATCCTTTTCAGTCCATGCTAAATGTGGACTATTAATAGCACTTATAGTTGTATCAAAATCTTTTTTAATATGTTCTTCTATAGCTTTATCTAAAGTTTCAATTTTCAGTAATGGAGATGTAGGTTGTAATGTTATTATATAATCATAAACTTTACCATTACTCCCTAAATTTTCTTTAACATGATATATAACCGAATCCAAAGTTACCGTATCTCCTGCTAATTCATCAGGTCTATCAATCAAAATAACATTGTATTTTTCTGCTATTGTTTTCACTTGAATATCGTCTGTAGTTACTGCAACATCAGTTATATACTTAGAATTTATAGCATTTTCAATAGAATATGCTATAAGTGGTTTATTATTCAAAAGTCTTATGTTTTTTTTAGGAATACCTTTAGAACCAGCTCTAGCTGGAATTACAGCAAGTATTTTTTTCGTTTCATTACTCATCATCACTCCCCTTAACAGCGTCATAAATATATTTAGTCATAACATCAGAATTGTTGATTTCATCCAAATATTTTTCTAAGTTTTTATTTCTAGGATATTTTTTAATTATAGCTTCAGGGAAAACTTCTTTTAATAGTTTAATTGTCCTATCAACTATTAAAAAGTCACCAGCATTAACATAAGCTCCTGATAGTACTGAAAATTTCATTTATTCCACCATTCCTTTTTCTATTTTTATTTTATTTAAAATTTTGTTAAATATATTAATTTTACTGTCCTTTTTAATTATGCATTTTAAATTTCCAAGAATCATTACACATATCTTCTATTGTTTTTTCAGTTTTCCAGCCTAAATCTTTAAAAGCTTTATTTTGAGTTTGCAAATGAGAGAATTTATTACTCATATCATTAATTATATTTTCTTTCTCGTTCAATTTTAATCTTAATTCTTCAATAAGTTTATCTTTAGAATTTAAAGATTCTCTTAATTCTTGTATGATTTGACCACATTCTTCATTTTTTTCAGTTGTCTTGGAATAAATATCCTTGAAATAAATGAAGAA
>CAZMFV010000016.1:0-17213 GCA_964565695.1 uncultured Lachnospiraceae bacterium | reverse complement strand
AAGTACGTTATGAGTATATGTTAAAAGCTCTTAGAGCAAAGTTTAATAAAAAAATAAAGAAAGAGGCATTATTAGATACTGGAAATAAGGTATTAGTTGAAGGATCACCTGTAGATAAAGTTTGGGGAGTAGGTTTAAACTATAATGATGAAAGAATATTAGATAAATCTAATTGGAATGGTACTAATCTTTTAGGTAAAGCTTTAATGGAAGTTAGAAATGAAATAAGAAAAATGAAATAGAAATTAAATTTTAAACTTTAAACTTTAAACTTTAAATTTAAAATGAATAAATATTATAGAAAAGTAAAAAAGAGTATAAAAGAGTATAAATAAGTATAAAGAGAAGTAATTACTACTTCTTTTTCTTTTTATTAAAATATTGTTAATTTATCATATTTATAGTAAAATTATACTAGGAAACTTAAATTTAAATACAAAAAAGGAGATTAAATTAATAGGGATGGAAGAAGAAAAAGAAGAGATAATAAAAAAGAAATTTCGTATCATTACAAGATTTGTGGTTTTAACAATACTTAGTCTTTTAATTATTTTTATTGGTAATAATAAATTTAACTTAGAAAAGAAATCAACATCAGAAAGAAGATATGTTAAAGCTAAAGTTATTGATGTTTTTGCTAATGAAGAAGAGGAAACAGAAGTAGAAGAAGTAGTAGTTAGAAAAGACATTAGTTTTGAAGCTGAGATAGAAGAAGATAAAGAAACTAAAGAGGTATTTGGTAGACAAGTTATTAAGAATATATCTGAAGAAAATATAATTAAAGTAAATGATAAAGTGATATTATCTAAAAGCCAAAATTCAGAGATTTATAATTTTGTTAATTATGATAGAACAAATAGTTTATTAATCTTGCTAGGATCAATTTTAATTATATCTGCAATTATTGGTATATTAAAAAGCTTTGAATCAACAGTTACGCTATTATTAAGCATATTAATAATTCTATTAGTATATATACCTGCTATAATTTCAGGTGCTAATATTTACTTAGCAACTAGTATTTTAACAATATATTTATTATCTGTTAATTTAATTTTAGTAAATGGATTTAATAAGAGAACATTCTCTATTATATTATCTGGTATAATTAGTTTTTTAGTTATTGGATTAATTTTAATACTATTAAATAATATATTTATGATTAGTGGTTATATATTTGATGATTTGGATTCAATTGAACCAGATGAGAATGGATTTATTTTAGACTTTAAATCAATAGCATGGGCAGGGATTTTAATTTCTGTATTAGGAATAATAGTTAAAACATCTTTAAAAATTGAAAGAAGTATTGATGACATGCTTGAAGATAATCATAAAAAAGACTTTAAAAGTATTTTTAAAACTGGAATTACTGAAGGAAGAAAATTGATTTCAAACTCTATGAATTCTTTAGGTTATGCATTTATAGGTACATCTTTATTATATATAATAAGTCATATGTCTGAATATAAAAATTATACATATCTTATTAATTCCGAAAAGATCATTATTCTATTTATATTATTATTTATAGGGATACTATCAAGCTTATTAGTAATTCCTATTACATCAATAATAATTGGAATAATTAGAGTAAGGAAAAACAAGGGAGAGAAAAAATTCACTCAAAAATATAGTGAAGGTTTAAGTTTTGATTTTAAAAAGAAGGATAAATAATATAGGGTGATTATGAAAGATAATAAAAAAGTAATTTTAGAAGTTAAAAACTTGTATAAAAATATTGGCAAAAAAGAAATTTTAAAAGATATTTCATTTACTGTAAGTGAAGGTGAAATTTTAGGCTTTATTGGGCCAAATGGTGCTGGTAAAACTACAGCTATTAAACTTATTTTGGGATTACAATCAATAAGTTCTGGTAGCATATATATTAATGGATATAGTGTTAAAAAAGAATTTACTAAGGCTATTGAAAGAGTTGGTGCAATTGTTGAAAATCCAGATATGTATATGTATCTTAGTGGTTTAGAAAATTTAAAATTAAATACTAGAATGTATAAAAATATTAGTAAAGATAGAATAGAAGAAGTTATAAAAATAGTTGGATTAGAAAACAGAATAAATGATAAAGTATCAAAATATTCACTAGGTATGAGACAAAGGCTAGGAATTGCTATAGCATTACTACATAAGCCTAATTTATTAGTTTTAGATGAACCTAATAATGGATTAGATCCTGAAGGAATAAGAGATTTAAGAAATTTACTTAAAAAGCTTTCTATTGAAGAGAATATAGCTGTATTAATATCTAGCCATAATTTATCAGAAATAGAAAATCTTTGTTCAGATATATCTGTAATTAGTAAGGGTAAAATTATTGAAACATCAACAATGGAAGATTTTAAATTTACTGATTTTAAATATAATTTTGAAATTTCTGAAATTAAGGATTTTGAAAAATTAAAAACTTTTATAGAAAAAATACTAAATAGAAGTATTGAAATAGAAAAAATTAAAAATGATAAATTTAGTATTGTAGCAGAAAAAGAAGAGATATCAAAAATAACTGAAAATTTAATTAAAGAAGGATATTTAATTTACGAAATAAATAAAATTGGACAATCTTTAGAAGATGCCTTCGTAAAAAGAACTGGAGGACATGTAATTGATTAATTTAATATTAAATGAATTTAAAAAAATATTTTCTAAAAAGAGTACATATATTATTTTTATTGTAATAATAATACTTATGACAGGTATTACTATACTTAATAAATATGCCTTTAAAATTTATGAAGATGATTTTGAATTTTACCAAGAAAACAAATCATATTTAGAAAAAGAATTAAAAAACATTGAGAAATCTAATTTTACTGATGAGTATCATTCAGAAGAATGGATTTTCTTAAAACAAAGCCTAGAAGAAGTAAGAATAGTTGAGTTATTGAATAAAAACGGTGATGATGCTTGGAAAGCAAGTATAATTGGTAGAGGACATGATTTATTTCCATCACAATATGAAGTTTTAAACTATCAACTAAATTCAAAGAAAAATAAAAATAACGAAATTTTAGAATCGAAAGAATATAAGGAAATCTTAAAAAACTATAATGAAGAAATTGATAGATTCGTTAATTTCACAGAAGAAGATTATACTGAATATCAATTAAATGACAAATTAAAAGCTTTAGAAGAGATATTGGCTAAAAAAGATTCTATAAATGAAAATAAAAATAATATAGACTATAATTTATCAGACATTGAAAGGGATATAGCTTATTATAATACTGAGATAGAGATTTTAGAATTAAGAAAAGAAAAAAATATTCCATATGCTAGTGATAACTATATGAATAGAGCATTAATGGAGTATGAACACTTAAAGAGTTATTTAGCATTTACTGAAGAACCAACAGAAAAAGATAATATATGGGAAAAAAGACAATATTATTCTTCAATAAAAGATTTAAAAGAAAATGAATTCATTTTAGAAAATGAGATGAATATAAAAGATCCTTCAACAGGTAAATATCAAATTATGAATATGCTTGCATCAAATATATTTTTCTATATTGTTATAATTGTTGTTTTAGCGGGTAATATTGTTGCAGAAGAATATGCTAATGGTACAATTAAAAATCTTTTAACAAAGCCATTTACTAGAAGTAAAATATTAACTTCTAAATTATTAACTATAATAATATTTACATTTATAGCATTATTAATATTACTAGTTGCTCAAACATTGGTTACTGGAATAATATTTGATTTTAAAACAATGATTGAACCAGCTGTTGAATATAATATTAGTTTAGAGAAGATAGAAAAGACTAATCTAATGGTATATATATTAAAAGATTATCTGTTTACACTACCATTTATATTGGTATTTCTTTTAACAGCTTTTTCAATATCTATATTAACAACATCAGCAACAGCTTCAGTAACAATAGGTATATTATCGTTTTTAGGAACAGAGATTGTAAATCAATTACTAGTATTTTCAAATGCAAATTGGGTTAGATATATTCCTACATTAAATTGGGATTGGAAAGAATTTTTAGGAGCTGAATATCATAGCTCTTATGGAATTAATGTTTTTGCATCTATAACTTTAACAATTCTTACATATATTGTACTTTTAATTCCTGCATATATAATTTTTAATAAAAAAGATATCAAAAACATTTAATATAGTATATAATATATAATAATAAAAAAAATGGGATTAACATAATGGAAAAAACAGTGAAAAAAAGAGAAAAAAGAACAGGTGAAGACAGAATAGTAACACTACCTAATGCCTTATCTTTAGTTAGAATATTAATGATACCATTCATTATTAAAAGTTTTTACTATGGTGAGTATAAGATTACGGTGGCATTTATTGTGTTGTCTGGGATAACAGATCTTTTAGATGGTTATAGTGCTAGAAAATATCATGATACAACTAAAATTGGAAAAATGTTAGATCCAACAGCAGATAAGTTAACACAACTTTCTTTACTTTACCTACTTTTATTGATTTACCCAATGGTACGCATTATCATGGTAATATTTATTTTAAAAGAATTTTCAATGGGTATGTATAATTTATATTTTATGTATAAAGGACATGAATATGATGGAGCAATATTTTACGGTAAGATAGCTACTTTAGTTTTTTAT
This sequence comes from uncultured Lachnospiraceae bacterium, assembly GCA_964565695.1. Lineage (GTDB taxonomy): Bacteria > Bacillota > Clostridia > TANB77 > CAG-508 > CAZCCM01. Next base: position 12,587 of record CAZMFV010000016.1, on the reverse strand, counting down.
ATATCTATGATTTTGATTTTCTTATTACAACATATTGATAAAAGAATTAGTATATTCTTATTAGCTTTAACAACAGCATTTTTAATGATTTCATGGGTTGGTCATATGATTGTATATACAAGACAATACAAAACATATAAAGAAAGAGGAGAAATATAATTTAAAGAGGATAATATGGATAAAAATAAAAAGAATTTAATTGCATCTTTTGTTTTAATCATAATATTAATTTCAATAGCTGTTTTCTTTTATTTAAAGCAAAGAAAGCCAATAGAGGTAAATGTTGAACCAGTTACTCAAGAAAGTGAAGTATTAGAAAAAGGAATTTCTGAATCTGGATCAAAGGGTAGATATAATTTAGTTTTAGCTGAAGTTAAAAAAAGAGAAGAATTAATAGTTTTAGAAAACAATAGTGATAATAAAAGAAATTTGAATTTGATTCAAAAATTAAAAGATGAAAATATTAAAGTTGATATAAAAGAATTTGTAAATGAATTAAAGAAAAAAGATTTATTAACAGATGAAGATCAATTTTATGAAGAAGAAAATAAAATATTCATAGGTAGAATTGAAAATAATAAATATGCATATGAAATTGCTATTAAAAGTACTGAAGATGTTTTAAAAGAAGCCTTAGTAAAAGAAGAAAATGATAAGTTTAGACCACTAAGCGAATATAAATCAACAATGGATGAAGTTGATAAAATCGTTGATAATAAAGAAGAAACAGATGACATGGAGAATGTTGAAGATGTAAATGATAATACAGATTCTTCACAAGAGAATGCTTCTGATAAGGATAAAAAATTGAAAAGAAATGAACAAATAATTAATCTTTTTGTTAATAGATTTAGACAAAGTTTAACTAAAAATGAGAGTGTATAAATATTTAAGAATAAAATATAATAAAATCTAATCTAATCATTTAAATCAAATGGATTAATAAATAAAAAAACAAATAAACAAATAATTTTAAAATAATAAATAGAACTAAAGCATGGATGTATTTAAATCTATGCTTTTTTATTTCTTTTTACCTTGAAAAAAGAGTTATTTCTATATATAATAATTTTAAGGAAAAATAAAAAAATAAAGATAAATATAAGGAAAATAATAGGAATATAAATGAATACAAATAAAATAAAAGAAGCTATAGAAGCTAGAACAAATGCTAGTGTTTTAATTAATGAACCAATGTCAAAACATACATCAATGAGAATTGGTGGTAATGCAAAAATCTTTGTTTCAATTTACAAAGAAGAAGATTTGAAAGAAATTATTAAAATATCAAAGGAAGAGAATCTACCTATCTTTGTATTAGGTAATGGAACAAATATCATTGTAAAAGATGGTGAATTAAATATGTTAGTTTTAAAACTAGAACTAAAAGACATCAATTATAAAGAGGAGGATTCTGAAGGTAATAACTATGTTGAAGCATATGCCGGTGTTCAATTAAAAACCTTAGTATATGATTTAGCAAAAAGAGGACTAGGACCAATTTCTTGCCTATATGGAATACCAGCAACTATTGGTGGTGCACTTAAAATGAATGCAGGTGCATATGGCATAGAAATGGAAGATATTGTATATGAAACTACATATATGGATTTAGAAGGTAATATAAAAACTCTTTTATTAGATGAACATAACTTTGGATATAGACAATCTTTCTTTATGGACAATGATGTAATTATAATAAAAACAATTTTAAAATTACAAAAAGTAGATCCAGAAATTGAATTAAAAAAAGCATTAGAAACAATGCAAACTAGAAAAGATAGGCAACCACTAGATTATCCTAACTCAGGATCAGTTTTCAAACAAGGAGAAGATTTTTATGCATCTAAAGAAATAGATGATGCTGGTTTAAAAGGTTTTCAAATTGGTGGTCTAGCAGTTTCGGAAAAACATGCAGGATTTATTGTAAATAAAGGTAATGCAACATACAAAGATTTTAAAGAATTAATAGCACATATACAAAAGACAGTTAAAGAAAATAGTGGAAAGATTTTGGAATTAGAAAATATCCAGATAGGAGATGAGTAATGACATCGTTTTTTGAATGGTTTAAAGGAAAAGCTAGAATTAAAAGATGGCTTTTTATAATATTATTAGGAGTATTATTTTTATCATATTCAATTTCTAAAGTATTGGTTTCAAATGTTTTAGATTTCAAAGATATATTAATAATGATTGTATCAGGAGTTCTTGGTACTTTAGTTATAATCTATGGCCTTATAAGAATTCAAAAAAGATCTTTAGAAATCTTTATTGAAGCTAATGGTGTTAACTACAAAAATTTAAAAGATGAAAATATTAACATGAAATCTTTGATTTTTGATAAAACAGTTTATGATAATGGACCAAAGGTTGTAGTTATTGGAGGAGGATCTGGTTTAGATACAGTTATTTCAGGACTTAAAAAATATACTAATAATATAACAGCAATTGCTACACTATCTGATGAAAAAGATGAAGAATATAAACAATTACTAAATGAAGATGTTAAGCAATCTATTTCAGCATTAGCTATTAATCAACATCTTATGGAAGAATTACTTAATTGGAATATGACTTCAGAAAAATATAAAAATGTGAATTTTGGTGATGCATATATAACTGCAGTTCAAGAAATAACAGGAACAGTTGCAGCAGGTTTAAATAAATCACAAGACTTACTTGATATGATTGGTGAAGTTGCACCAGTATCACTTGATGACCTAATGGTATGTGCTGAATTTAATGATGGATTAATAGTTGAAGGTAAGCATAAAATAACAAATATTGCAGAAGAAAGAACAGATGGTATTAATAGAGTATATATTTCTCCTTCAAATTGTAGACCTAATCCTAGAGTTATAGAAGCAATTAAAGAAGCTGATCTTATTGTAGTTGGACCTGGTAGATTATATACAAATATTATACCTAATTTCTTAGTTAAAAATATTGCAAATACTATTAGAGAATCAAAAGCTCCAAAGGTATATATTGCAAATATTATGACTGAAAAAGGTGAAACAAATGGATATACATTATCAGATCATATAAGAGCTATATTTGAGCATTCTGGTGGTGCAGTATTTAATTTCTGTATCTGTGATACAGGTGAAATTATTCCTGAATATATCAGACTATATCATTCTAAAGGTTCAGAAGTAATAGATGTTGATCATGATAGATTAAAGAGCTTAGGTATTAAAGTAATGAAAAGAGATATGTCTAGAGTTGTAAATGAAAAAATAAGGCATGATTCTGATACTATAGCTTTAGCTTTAATGGAAATCATATTCTCTGAAATTAAATATACTGAACAAAGAGATGAAGTTAAATATGGATTATTAAATAAAGTTTTAAGAGAACAACAAAAGATTCAAAAGAAAATTGAAAGAAATTTAAAAAGAAGTAGAAGAAAATCTAGAAAAGAAGAAAAGGAAAAAGAGAAAGAATTAGGTAAAGGAAAAGAAAAAGATAAATCAAAAATTAAGGATTCTAAGAAAGATGATAAAGCTGAAGAAGTAGATCGTGTAACTATAAAAAGTAAGCAACAAGAAAACCTAGATAGAATTCAAATAGATGAAGATTTAAAAGATAGAGAACCTTCTAAATTCTTAGAAAAATATAAAGATAGATTAGAATCTGTTAGAAATGCTGACTTAATAAGAGAAGAAAATATTAAGAAAATGCAAGCAGATGAAGAGCAAAGAAAAGTCGAAAAAGAGCAAAGACAAGCTCAAGATGAAATAAAAACTGAAGCTGAAGAATTATTTAAACAAATTAAAAAGTTAGAAAAAAAGAGAGAAGATTACAGAAAAAAAGAAACTAAAGATTCTGACAAAAAAGACAAATAATAAGAGTAGCTAGTAGTAAGAAGAATAAAACAAACAAGAAAATAGAAATAAACAAAAGATAAGGAGTAAAGAATGGAAATATACAAATTAAATTTAGGACCGAAAAATTCATATGAAAAGGAATGGCTAATTTCTAATGGTGCAGGTGCATATTCATCATCTACTTTATCTTTGAGTAATAGTAGAAAATATCATGGTATTTTAGTAGCAGCACTTAATCCACCAGCACAAAGACATGTTGTTCTTTCGAAAATTGATGACTCTATAGAATTGGATGGCAAAAAATATGTTCTAGCAAATAACGAATTTGAAGGATTTAAAGATGATAATACAACATACTTTAATTCTTTTAAACAGAAATATTATCCGGAATTTGAATATGTATTACCAGATTTAGATGTAAATATTAACAAGAAAATTGTAATGGAAAGATATAAAAACAGAGTTTATTTAAAATACTCTATTGATAATAATACTCCATTTGATGCAAATTTTAATATAACTCCAATTTTAAATTTTAGAAATTTTCATGTTACAGATTCAAATGTTTGGGTTGATGAATATTTATTAAATCAAAACAATATTATTTATATTATAAAAGATAGAAAAGATTTTCCTTTAAGATTTGAAATATCAGAAGGAATTTACGAATCATATCATGAAAATATCTTTCAAGGTATGAAATACAGTGTTGAAGAAGAAAGAGGATTTCCATATATTGAAAATCATTCTGTACCTGGAACTTTTAAGATCAATCTAAAACCGAGAGAAAAGAAAGAAATTGTTATATCAGCTACATTAGAAACTGAACTTGAAAACAATACTAATAATAATGAATTTAGTAAAATACAAGCTGTAAATTCTGAAAAATTATTTGACAGAGCTAATAATGCTTTTGAAGCTGAAGAAAATAGAATTAAAGAAATTATTAATAAGGCTGAATTAAAAGAAGTATATGAAACAGGTGGGAAAGACTTTGTTGATGATTTAATTATTGGTGGAGATAAATTCATAATAAAACATCATGGATTAACTAGTATAATAGCAGGTTATCCTTGGTTTATTGATTGGGGAAGAGATTCTCTTCTTGCAATGGAAGGTATATTACTATCTGCAAAAAGATATGATGAAGCTAAAGAATTGTTTAGATTTCTAACAAAGGACATTAAAGAAGGCTTAGTAGCAAATTCATATTGTGAATACGAAGGAACTCCTTATTATAATGCTGCAGATGCATCACTTTTATTATTTGAACTTTTAGTTAGATATACAAATAGAGAATTAGATTATGATTTTATTTTAGAAATGTATCCACATATGAAATATATTTTAGATAAATATATTGAAGGTACAGACTTTTATGGAAATAATATATTTGTAGATACTGATGGACTACTATCAATTGGTAGAGAAAACATTCAGTCTACATGGATGGATGCAAAAATAGGTGATGATGTTATAACACCAAGAAATGGGAAGGCTGTAGAAATAAATGCACTTTGGTATAATGCATTAACTATATTTATTAAATACTCTGAGTTTTTAAATAAAAATGAAGGTATTGAAAGATATATTGAATATGCAGAAAAGTGTAGAGAATCTTTTAATAAGGAATTTATAAGTAGAAAAGGTGGTCTTAAAGATTTAACACATGATGATAAAATTAGACCTAATCAATTATTTGCTATATCAACAACATTCCCAATTATTGATTTAAAATCAAAAATTGCTAAAGATATAATACTAGTAGTAAAAGATAAATTACTTAATAAATTTGCTATTAAATCATTAGCAAGAGGTGAAGAAGGATATACTAGAGTATATGAAGGTAGTCCTGAACAAAGAGATAGATCATATCATCAAGGAATATCGTGGGCATGGTTAAATCAACTATACTATGATGCATTAATCAATGTTTCTAAAGAACAAAAGGATATGCAAAAAATCCTAGACGAATATGTGAAAAATATTACTAAAATGTATTCAAAGGAAATATATATAAAACCTGGAATGCAAGCAGTATCTGAGTTAAATGACTCTATATTCCCATTTTATGCTAAGGGAGCCCCATTCCAAGCATGGAGTATTGCTGCAATTATTAGAATTGTTACAGGGAATTAGAAAAGGAAGAAATGAGAATTTTAGGAATTGATCCTGGTTATGGAGTAATAGGCTACTCTATAATGGAATATAAGAATAATAAATTTACATTAGTTAAGGCTGACTCTATACAGACTAAAGCTAGTACAGATTTTAATGAAAGACTTTGTATTATTTATTCAGAATTAAATAATATAGTTAAAGAATATAAGCCAAATGTAGCTGCAGTAGAAACTTTATATTTTAATAAAAACACAAAAACTGCTATTCAAGTTGCTGAAGCAAGAGGTGTTATACTACTTGCATTAAAGCAATTTGGATTAAATATATTAGAATATACTCCATTACAGATTAAACAAGCTGTTACAGGCTATGGAAGGGCAGATAAGAAGCAAGTACAAGAGATGCTTAAGAATATACTAAATTTAAAAGAAGTGCCTAAATTAGACGACATAACTGATGCAATGGCTATAGCAGTATGTCATGGTCATTCATCAGGAAGTTTACTAAATGGACTTAGATAATATTAAACATAAGATATAAAAGATAAAGAAATAAATTAAATAGTTTAAAAGGATTGTAATGTTATATTTATTATATGGTGAAGAAAAATATCTAATAAATAAAAAGCTAAATGAAATAAAATATGACTTTGAAAAAACATATGATAAATTAGTTATGGGATTAAATTATATTACTTTAAATAATATAGACAATATTGAAGAATTGATTACTGAAATTGAAATGCCACCATTTGGATATAATAGAAAATTAATTATAGTAAGAGATAGCGGATTATTTAGTAATAGATCTCATAATTTAAAAGATGCTTCAGAAGTTGATAAATTTATAGAATATTTAAAAAATAACAAGAAAATTTTAGACTCAAGTGATATAATTTTTCTAGAAGATAATATATCAAGTAGCAAATTATTAAATTATCTAAAAAAAGAAGCAAAGGTTTTAAAATATGCTAGTCTTACTAGAAGAGATAATATAGCTATTGTTAAAATATTAGAAGAATATATAGATAATTTTAATAAAGAACATAATAAAAATATAAGAATAAACAGAGTTGATTTAAATTATATCGTAGAAGAGGTTGGAAGAGACTTATATACATTACTAAACAACTTAAACAAAGTATTATTCTATTCATTCGATTCAGAAAATTTAAATAAAAAAGATATTGAAAATATAATTATAAAATCTGGTGAAGCCATGATTTATGAAATAAGCAATAATATTTTGTCAGGAAATAAAAATGAACTAATTAAATCAATTGACAGACAATTAGGAAATGGTGCGGAAATATATGTTGTATTAGGATATATTTATAATGTATTTAGAAGAATGTATTTAATTGGCTTAGCTAATGAAAATTCTTTTAATCCGAAAAGCATATTACCACCTAATCAGGCTTTCTTATTACCTAAATTTCAACTTTATATAAGAAGAGTCGGATTGAAAAAGATTGAAAAAATTATGTTTGAAATAATGGAAATAGATAAAATGTCTAAATTTGGTGAAATAAATGCTGAATTAGCTATAAAGGCATTACTAAAGCAAGGATAAAAATGGTTATTAAAGAAGATGTAAAAAGAAAATTAAAATTTTTAGGATTAGATTTAGAAAATCTTCCTAAATCCATAACAAATGTAAAACCATTGAGTTTTACTGTTTCTAGATTAAGAGATGACAGAGATTTAAAAGTATATAAATATATACCAGTAGATGAGATTGATATCTTATTAACTCCACATAACAAGGGAGAAGACCTAAAACTTAAATACTCTGATGCCATTCCTTTATTTAAGTACTTAGACCCTAGTACTGAAGATACAGAAGATTATGCTAGATATTTAGAATTTATTAATATGTTTAAATACTATAATCAATCATTAATTGATGGAGTTGTAGAAGAACAAGAAAGATTTTCTAAAAAGATTCCATTTGAAATCAGATACCCTAGATCACATATGTGGGACATATATTATGATGAAATAAGCAAAAGATATTTTATGTTAGTTTGTACTAAAGAAGGTGATTTCACAGAATTCTTTTACCTACTTAAAAAGAAAATAGAATTAGAATCAATTAGAAATAGAGAAAAAGAAGGCAATTCAAACAACATTGATGAAAATATGGAGAGAGTAAAAACAACAGAAAATATAAATGAAAGTGTTAAAAATATTGAAAAGATTGATGAGATTTTAAAAGAATATTTTTCAGATGAAGAACAAGATTTAGAACTAGAAAAATCAAAAGAAGTAATTAGCGAAGAAACTGGTGATGAAGTAAAAGTACAAGAAGATTTAAAAAAGAATAATGATAATCTAAGTATAGATTTTAAAATATATGCACCTATAAATTATATACCAATGTCTGAGAAATTCATTAGTTCAAATGAACTTTTAGAAATAGAAAACTATCTTTGGTATTTTACTAAAAAATGGCCAATAACTTTTGATCTATATGATGCTAAAAATAATTATTCTCTAGTTATAAAGGGAGAAACTAATGTATTTGATAGAATAGAATCAGATTATAGATTTGTTTTAAAAGATAAAGAAGAAGCTATAAGGCTATACAAACATCTAAAAGCATTATTTATATTAGAATCATCAACAGATAATTATTTCAATTTTAAAGCAGAAATAAAACAAAACTTTGAACTAGTTTTAAGATACGAAAATAGTATTGTTGACTTTGATGCAATACCTGATCTAATATTTAAAAAATATAATGAGCTTTATACAGAAATAGAAGTTTTAAATGAAGAAAATAAATCTAAAACTGTTAAGCTTAATATATTAAAAGATGACCTAGCTAAAAAAGAAGATTCATACAAACAAAAACAAGCAGAAGTAGTTCAATACTTAGAATGCAAAAAATCTTTTACTAAAAGAGTTAAATACTATTTCAAAAGAAGTGATAGAATTTCTAAAGTTTCTAATAGAAGTCAAATTAAAGAAGAAGTTAGAAAAAAACTTGAAGCAGATAGAAAAGAAGTAGAAGTAGATTATACTGTAATTGATACTTTAAAATCACTAGAGAAAAAAGAATTTTATACTATTGATGACTTTACATTTATATATTCTCTTTTTGAAAAATTAAAAAGAAAAGTTACAGGACTTACATTAGATATAAGAGGTTTAAAACTGGCATTATTTAATATAAATAATAAATTAAGTAATGTAGAAACATATCTTGAAGAAATAGATGAACATAAAAGATCAATATTTGAATTTTGGAAATTTGCAAACAAAGATAATAAATTATCTTTAGAAGAAGCTGGAATAGAAGAAGAAAGTTCAGATTTTAAAGAACCTGAAGTTAAAAGAGAAAGAGTATTCAATTTTGATATGGACATAGAAGCAGTTGCTGAACATATGGATGAGATTCAAAGAAAGAAATTTTCTAAACAAGAACTTAATGCATTATATCTATTAGATGATGGCTTTAATGAATACATAAATATGATGAAAACTAAAGACATAGATGAATATGCTATGGTTTCGTTTTTAGATGATTTAAAAAGAGAATATAAAGATGAAAGCAAGTATATTGGGGAAGTATTTGATGTATTTGGATCAAGCCAACCATCTATTAAAACTAGATATTTAAAAACAAATGAATTTAGAGAATTAGATAGAGAAAAATATAAGATTTTAAGTTTAAATCCAAGTATAGATAAATTTAAATTTATAGAAAAATTAAATGAAAATTTAAACTATATTGAAGAAGCAATACATAAAGTAAAGACTACAATACAAATGCCTGTATATAAAGCATTACCAAGTATTGAAAGAATAACACATAACAAATTAGAACTTTTCAATATTGATGTTGAGGATGAATTAAAGAATTATAAAGGTGTTGGGAATACAATTAATTTAATTAAAATTAATATACCTAAAGATTCTAATGCAGTATTTTATACAAATATAATATATTACGAAAATCAAAATAAAACTTTACCATTAGGTATGGATGTTAATAAAAAAATACTATTAGATTTAAGTCAATATAAATTAGAAGAAGTTTTAAGAGAAAAAATAGTAGTTAATAAATATTTTAATAATATTAATGAAAATAAAATATTCAAAAATATTAATTTAATTGAATATGATATAATTAAAAATATAACAAAAGATTAGAGGTGGTTTAATGGAAGGACTATTTGATGCTGGAGAAAATCAAGGTGATTTATTCCAAGATAAAAAGAAAAAGGATAAAAAGAAAATATTAAAAATAATACTTGTAATATTATTAGTATTAATATTATTATCTGGTTCTGCATATGGTGCATTCTATTATTTAACACAGGTTAAAAATAGAGATGCAAAAGCTGAAATGATAGAATTATCTAAGCATATAGATTTAGATGAATATACAGATTTAAATGGACTATCAGCATATTTTGATAATATAAATAATAATTCTTATGAGTTTAATACTGAATTTCAAATAAATAGTCATAAATATAATAATGCTATAAAAGATATGACTAAAAATGAAGATATTAATATAAAGGAATTTAAAGTATTAGCAAATGGAAAAGTTGATAAAAACAGCAATAAATTACAAGCTAATATTGATTTAAAACATAAGGATAATAATGTAATAGATTTTAAAATACAAGACACTGGCAAACTAATAATTTTACATGGTGATAAGTTTTTCAATGAATCAATAAGTATAGAAAAAAGCAAAATGAAAAACTTAATGATTACAGAATATGGATTAGAAAATGAAATCTCTAATGAAATTGAAGAGTTTACAAATCTATCTTTAGATACCAACTATATAGCTCAATCAAATGCTATGCTTAACTCTATTGTAAAATCACTACCTGAATCTTTAAATATGCTTGAAGAACATAATTTTGAGATACAAAGAAATATAAAGGTAAATTATAGAAATAATAGTTTAAATGCTGAAACATATATTTTAAAATTAAACAATCAAGAATATATTAATTTTCTTCAAAAATTAAGAAGTTTAAGTAAATTAGAAGCTAATAATGTTTCAATAGAAATGCAATCTTTAGTTGGTAAGACTGATGAAATGATTGATTCTATAATTAATTACTTTACTCAAATTATAAACTTAAGAGAAGAAGAAAATTTAAGCATTAATTTATATAAAATTAAAAATAAAATAGCAAAAGTTGATTTTATTAAAAGTAGTGAAAATGCAGAAGATGAATTAATTTTTGAAATTGAATTTATTGATGATAAAAATTCAAAAGAAATGCTATTATCTACATCTGAATTAAATTTAAGAATTACTTTAACTAGAGATAATAGCAAGATATATACGAAAATTGATATTGATGGTAAGATTCCAATTCCTTTAAACTTAGACTTTAATGAAGGAAGTGTTACAGAAATTAATGATGACAATACTGAAGAAAATTCTGAGACTACAGAAACATCAGATCCAACTAATGAAAATGAAAATGTGGAGAATACAGAATCTACTGATAATAGTGAAACTGGGCAGAGAAATTTATTTGAAGCTGAACCTATTGTTACTGAACCTTTAGTTGTTAATGATGAAAATGCACAACCAACTCCTGAAGAAAACTCTGATATTATTGGAAATGTAAATGAAGAAAATTCTGATGTGAATGCTAATACTAATACTAATACAGAAGAAGCACCAGTAGTTGACTTTGTAACTGATGATGATTCTGTTATGATAGACCAATCTATAATAACTCAAAAAATAGATTTAAAGGCTAATTTGAACTTTGATAGACCACTTAATAATTCTTCTATGATGAACTTTAACTTATTCTTTAATTCTAATGAAATAGAAATAAATGCAAAAGCAGATATTATGATTAAAGATAATGTTGTTATGGAAAATCCTTTGAAGATTATTGAATTAACTGCAATGGATGCTAAAAAATTAAAAACTAATATGGAAGTAATAAATAAAAGAATTTATGAAGTATTTGTAAATAGTCTAAAATCTTTAGAAATAATGAAATAGAGGATGAATGATAGAATTACTAGAAAAAGCTAAAAATAATGATAGAGAAGCTATTGAAAAATTATTAGATGAACATAAAAATATAATTGATGCTAAGGTTTCAAAATATTATGTTCAAGGAATGGAAAAAGATGATCTATACCAAGAAGCATCAATAGCTTTTCTAGATTGCATAAAAAATTTTGATATTGAAAAAAATGACAACTTTCCAGCCTTTGCTTCAATATGTATTGAAAGAAGATTAATTACATTATTATCTTCATCACAAAGGCAAAAATATATGGCTTTAAATACTTCATTAAGCTTAGATAATTTTATGTTTGTAAGTGATGAAGACAAGGTTCTTTTTTTAGACATATTAGAATGCGAAACAGATTCAACTGAAGAGAAAATATTAAAAGCAGAGAGAATGAAGGAGTTTAAAACAGCAGCTGAAAATATTTTAAGTGATTTTGAATTTAAAATACTTAATGAATACTTAAAAGGCTTTACATACAAGGAAATGGCAGAAGCATTTGATACTAATGAAAAGGCTATTGATAATGCAATTCAAAGAATAAGAAACAAGTTAAAACAAAAAAAGCTTCTATAGCTCAGTTGGTAGAGCGCTTCCATGGTAAGGAAGAGGTCATG
>CAZMFV010000015.1:11048-17640 GCA_964565695.1 uncultured Lachnospiraceae bacterium | reverse complement strand
CAATTCTTAGAAATAGGCTCTAAAGCTATTATTTTATATACAATAGAAGAGTTTTTGAAAAATAAAAAGGTTGATAAAATTATTATTTCAGTTCATAAAGAATGGATTAATTATGCTGAAAAATTAATAGAAGAACAAGAATACAATACTGATAAAATTGAAATAATAATTGCAGGTCAAACTAGACATAAAACAGTAATGAGATCATTAGAATATATTGAAGACACATATGGTGTAGATGAGAATGACACTGTTGTTATTCATGATTCTGTTAGACCTTTTGTTAATCAAAGAATGATAGATGAAAATATAGAAATGGTTAAAAAGCACGATGCTGTCAATACTGTAATACCAGCAATAGATACAATTGCTATATCAGATAATTTAATAAATATATCTGATATTCCAAGTAGAGAAAAAATGTTTAATGTACAAACACCACAAAGTTTTAAACTAGAAAAAATAATTGAAGCTAGTAGAAAATTAAAAGATGATGAAATAAAGCATTTAACAGATACTGGAAAAATTATTATATTAAATAATGATGAACTGCATATGGTAAAAGGTGAAACATATAATATAAAAATCACAACACAAATAGACTTAATTATAGCTGAAGCAATATTAAAGAGGATGGATTCTTAAAATAAATGATTAGAAAAAAAGCTAATGAAATTTATAGGAATTTAATAAAGGATCAAGCTGCCATATCTGATATGGATGTTTATGATGCAGACATATATAAGATAATAGAAATAATATCAAATGAATGCAAGTCAACAATTAGTGATGATAAAGGAAATTTAAAAAGATTTGAATCTGTTCTAAGTAAAGAAATGGTTAGAAATTTAATAACGCAATTCTTTAAAAATAGTAACATTGTTAATAATACAGCAATTAGAGATGTTATGACAATATATTATGAACCAGAACTATATGAATTAAAAGATAAAGATGAATCTAAAATTATAGGACCTACAAATAATATTTTTATAGAAAAAAAGATATCAACAGATGGAAGTGAAATTGAAGAAGTAAATTTCAAAAGTCCCATATCTGAAAATATAGGTAGTTCACTTTTAGGAGAAGATGTTAAACAATCTGAAAAAATTAAAAATTTAGTTTTAGAACCATTTGTGGAAAAGATGATACAAGAAAATGATTCTTTAAGAAAAAAACATCCTATTAGAACTTTCATAAGCAAATTATTTAAAAAAGAAAAAACTATTAATGAAATGGTAGAAGATTATATTGAAATTTTATCTGAAAACCTAGAACCAAAAATAGCAAAAAATACTGCAAATTACACTATTAAAAATCTATTAATGAATCCTGCAATATATAATGACATTATTCAAAAAGCTGAGTATGGTAAATTAATAGTTGATTTAAGTGATAATTCAAAAGGTTATACAGCATTAAAAAATCAAATGACTTCAGAAATACTAGATATAACAAATAGCAGTTCTATAAATCCTACAAAGGGATTGGAAACAATAGAACAATTATATTCTGATATATTAGCACAATTAAAAGTTATGACTAATTCAATAGAAGGTAAAGAAGCAAAGGAAATAGAAAATCTATTAAAGGAAATTAACAAAAAAATATTACCTGATTTTAAATATAGGGAAGATAGCGGATACAGAAAAGTAGAAGTAGGAATGAAAAGTGCTGCTGGAATGATAAATGTAGTCCCAGCTAAACATGTTGATAAATCAATGGAGAATTTATCAAAACTTATATTAGAAACTATGGAGAATAAAGATAGTTTATCTAAAGAAGAATATGTAAAAGAAGTTTCTAAAACACATTATAGATTTATAAGAATACATCCATTCCCGGATGGCAATGGAAGAACAGGCAGAGCATTAATTAATATGATGTTAGAACCTATAGGTGAAAATATAGTGTTTGATAAAGAACAAAAACATAAATATATGAGAGCATTAAATTTTCAACACAATAGAATTGATTCTACTAATAAAGAAGAATATTTAGAAAGCCTATATAATAATCCTGGAAAATGTAATGAATATGAAGAAGGTTTTGATTATTTGTTAGAAGAATTCATTGGAGATAAATTAAATTTAGAATATAGGGATAGAGCAATTACAGAAGAATTAGAAAGATAATAAGAGAAACTCGCTTAAATAGACATTAATGGGATTTAAATATATAATCTAATAAGGAAAATAGGTTGATATGATTGATAAATTTAAAAGATCTGAATATAAAAAATATTATATTTTCATAGCAATTATCTTGCTTGTTTTTATTCTTTTAACAGGATGGGCATATTCTAAAAGTAATGAAGAAAGAATTAAAAACAGAAATATAAATGTTTTAGTTCGTGCAGATGGATCTGTATATGTTGAAGACATATGGGATATTAATATAGTAAATTCAAGTACATTATATCAATCATTTGATAATGCTAGTGAAAATAATTTTAAAGATATAAAAGTTTCGTTTTTTGATGACAAAACAAATCAATGGATTCCTTTAATTTTAAATGAAGATATTGCATTTGATGGAAGAGAAAGACTAGACTACTACCATGCAGGATATTTTCAGGGTGATTTTGAAATAGCTTGGGGTGTAGGCTTAGAAGGATCTAGAGCTAGAAGAAAATACAAAATAGAATATACTGTAAATGGAGCAATTACAAATTATCTAGATACAGCAGAATATTATCATATGTTTGTAGGAAAAAACTTTGCATTACCAATAGAAAATTTTGAAGCATTAATTTCTTTTCCTGCACCATTAAGAGAAGAAAGCTCTTATATTTGGGGACATGGTGCACCATCTGGGAGTATAAACTTTAAAGATGGGAAAGTTCATGTAATTGCTAAAAACATCCCTGAAAGAACATTTGTGGAAGTTAGAACATTATTTCCTAAAGAAATAGTATATATGGCAGATGAAGTAAAACAAGAAATGAAAGAAAATATTTTAAGAGAGGAAGAATATAATACTCTAAATACTAGAGTAGCAAAAATTAATGATGTAAATAGACAAAGCTATATTAATAAAGCTCAAGCAGCAATTATATTATTACTAGCAATTGTCATACTATATGAAGTTCTATCCACATTAAATTTAAAAAAGAAATATCCAAAGTCTTTTGTTAGAGAATGGGATAGATACACAGATCTACCTCAAACTAAATTGGATATTATTGCAGCAAATCTAATATATAAAGATAAGGGTGCTAAAAACTTCCTAATTACTGTTTTAATGAAATTAGTTCACAATGGATATATTGAAATAATTGAAACAAATAATAATATTTCTCAAATTTCAGATATAAAATCAATTGATGAAGAAATAATGGAAAGAACTAAAATTTTAGAAAAGTTAGCAGCAGAATCAAATATTAATGTTAATACAGTTGAAATTGCTAAAATATATACTACTGTTATGGAAGACATAAGAAAGAAACAAGCAAAAGAACTAGGATTAAAAGTAAAAGATATAAATAAAGTGAAATATAAATTGAATCTTAAGAAAATAGATAAAGCAACAGAAGAAAATCTTTTAGAAGCAGATGAAAAGATGGTTTTAGATTATTTTACAAATATGTATAATAGAGAAATCTATATGAGAGGGAAATTTAAAGATAGTTTAAATAAGACTTTAAGAAAAAACAAATCATCATTAAATCAAAGCTTATTTATTGAAGCTAATAAAGTATATGCAGAAGAAATAGAAATTAATAAAGGTATTATTTTTATTGAACAATATCAGTTAGTTGAGAGTATAGTTAAAAAATTTGATAAATTTGAAATAAAATATAATAAGATTTTAGAAAAAACAAAAACAGAAAAAGCTAATATAGAAATATATTCTATTGAAAAAGAAAATAGAGCAAAGAAATTAATATATAAACCAATAGTAGAAATATTAGTACTGGTACTTCTTGTAAATCAATTACTTACACAAATAGTAGGAACATTACAATTTAATGAAAGTAAATATATGCAGATGTATTTTTATACTCTAATAGCAGCTCTAGTTTTAATATTTATAAATAAAGCTCAATATAAAACAATATTTCCTTTCTTAAAAGAAAAAGGACTTAATATTAGAGCTGAATATAAGGGTTTATATAATTTTTTAAGTAATGATTCTTTCATAGCGGAATATCCAGAAGAATCTGTTATCATATGGGGAGAATTTTTAGTTTTAGCAACATACTTTGGTGTTGCAGACAAGGTATTAAAAACTTTAAGAAAAACTCATCCTATTGTTGTAAAAGAAATGACAACATATTCATATTTAGATTCATATTATCTATGGAATACTCTAAACACTGTAAACGTTTCGCAAAGACATTTTAATGCAATAGCAGCAGGAAAAATTATATCTACTGGTGCTTCAATGGTATCAAGTGGAGGCGGAGGAGGCTTTACTTCAGGTGGTGGAGGAGGCTTCGGAGGAGGCGGTGGCGGAAGCCGTTAATACAAAAGAAATAAATTAATGCAAAATTAAAAGGAAAATAAATGATATTTAAAAAGATAGAAATTCAAGGATTTAAATCCTTTGCAGATCGAACAGTAATTGAATTAAGACCTGGTATAACAGCAGTAATCGGACCAAATGGTTCAGGTAAATCTAATATTGTTGATGCCATAAGATGGGTGCTTGGTGAACAAAGCATGAAGTCTTTACGTGGCCAAAAATCACAAGATATTATTTTTTCAGGAACTCAAATAAGAAGATCATTAGGTTTTGCAGAAGTTGCATTATATATTGATAATAAATCAAGAAAATTAAAAATAGAATATGATGAAGTGGTAGTAAAAAGAAGATTATATCGTGATGGTGGAAGTATATATTATTTAAATAATAATGAATGTAGATTAAAAACAATTCAAGAAATGTTTATGGACACAGGCATAGGGAAAGACGGATACAGCATTATTGGTCAAGGTAAAATTGATGAGATATTAAGCCATAAATCAGATGAAAGAAGAATAATATTTGAAGAAGCTGCAGGAATAGTTAAATATAGATTTAGAAAAGAAGAAAGTGAAAAAAAGATTGAAAAAACTAAATTAAATTTACAAAGAGTTAATGACATAATATCTGAAATAGAATTAAATATTGATAATTTGTCTGACCAGTCTGAAAAAGCTAAATCTTATTTAAATTTAAGAGATGAATTAAAAAAACTAGAAATAATAAATTTTGCATTAAATTTAGAAAAGTTTAAAGAAGAAGAAAATAAGATTAATGTTAATAAAGATGAAATAAGTGCTACATATAATGATGAAATAGAAAATTTAAATATAAAAGAAAAAGATATAAATGACTATAAAGACAGAATTGATGAAATTGTTCTAGAAATAGAGAAGATTCAAAACCTTGATTTTGAAACAAAGGAAAAGATGAACAAAATCTTAGCTGATATAGAACTTAATAAAGAAAGAATAGAAAATTATAATATAAATAAAGATAGATTCCAAGAAGAAAAAGAATTAGCTGAAGAAAAGATTTTAGAATTAGAAAAAGATAAAAATATACAAAGTGAAAGAATTTTAAAATATGATACTGATGCAGAAAGTTTCAAGTTAGAACTGAAAGAAAAAGAAAAAGAATTAAATAAATTAAAATCAAATCTTTCAGAATTAGAATTAAATAAAACTAAGAAAAAGGAAGAGATTTCTGACTTGGTTGATAAAAGATATGAAGTGGAAAATGTAAAACTTAATTTATTAATGCAAATTGAAAATATTAATGAAGTATTAAAACAAAAAGATTCTGAAGAAAGAAATATTATATCAGACTTAGACAGCCTAAGAATTGAACAACAAGAAAAGGCTTCTGCAAATATTAATTTAGTTAAATCTAAAGAAGATTTAGAAAGTAAAGTAAATAATTTAAAAGAAGAGTTAAATATTAAGTTTGAAAAAGAAGAAGAGATAAAAGAAAAATATCAAAACACTCAAACAGAATTAGTATTAAAAAAATCTAGAATTGAATTATTAGATAATTTAGAAAAAGATAAAGAAGGATTTAATTTTGCTATTAAAAAACTAATTGAAGAAAATCAAAAAAGAACACATTATGGTAATTTAGTTGATTCAGTTTTAGCAAATGTATTAAATTTGAAAGAAGAATATCAAGTAGCAATAGAAATGGCATTAGGATATTCTCTACAAAATATAATTGTTGAAAAAGAAGAAGATGCTAAAGAGTTAATTGATTATTTAAAAGCTAATAAATATGGTAGAGCATCATTCCTTCCTATGAATGTAATAAAGGGAAATAAGATCGACTTAAAACATATTAATGCTAATATAAATGGTATTAGAGGTGTTGCAGCAGACTTAGTGCATTACCCAAGTAAGTACGAAAATATTATAAACTATCTTTTAGGTAGAATTATAATTGTAGATAATAATGATACTGCAATTCAATTAGCTAGAATGACTAAATATAAATATAAAATAATTACATTGGATGGTGATATTATAAACCCATCTGGTGTTATGACAGGCGGTTCTTTAAATAAAACATCTGGTAAAATACTAGGAAGAAAAAATGAAATTGATAAATTGAAAAATGATCTAATAAAATTAGA
>CAZMFV010000015.1:0-10948 GCA_964565695.1 uncultured Lachnospiraceae bacterium | reverse complement strand
AATATATATGTGGGAAGAATATGAATTAACTCCTAATTCAAGTGTTTTACAAGAAAATATAGAAGAGCAAAAAGAAAAGTATGAAGATTTTTCTGAAAACTCAAAGAATATAAAAAGATTAAAAAGGGAAATAAAAGAAATAGGCTCAGTTAATATTGATGCAATAGAAGAATATAGAAAAACAAAAGAAAGATATGATTTCTTAATTGATCAAAAAGAAGATTTAGAAACAACTATAAATTCTTTAAAAGAAATAATTGTTGAAATGCAGAAAGTTATGAAAGAACAATTTGATGTAAGTTTCAAACAAATAAATATTCACTTTAGCAATATATTCAAAGAATTATTTGGTGGTGGTAAGGCAGAAATTATTTTAGAAGATGAGAGTGATTCACTTCAATCTGGTATTGATATAAGAGTTGAGCCACCAGGAAAAAAACTACAAACAATGTCACTTTTATCAGGTGGAGAAAGAGCATTAACAGCTATTGCAGTGCTATTTGCAATACTAAGCATTAATCCATCTCCATTCTGTGTTTTAGACGAAATTGAATCAGCACTTGATGAAGCCAATGTAGCTAGATATGCAAGATTCTTAAGAAATTATTCTAAGAACACACAATTTTTGATGATCACACATAGAAAGGGAACAATGGAAGTTGCAGATAATATCTATGGTGTGACAATGCAAGAAAGTGGTATTAGTAATATTGTATCTATGTCACTTAAAGCTGCACAGAAAACAGGAAAAAATTAAATTTAACATAAATTTAACAAAAGAAATAAAATAATAAAAAATATAAAATTTATTTCTTGTAAAAACTAATTTAAGTCTTGTAATACTTGAAATAATAATATCAAAAATACAAAGACTTAAAATAATAAATAAAATATAATCAAATATATTAATAAATAATTAAAAACCTAGAGAAATACTCTAGGTTTTTAATATTTTTTATCCCATTCTACTTGCAAATACTTTATAAATAATCTAGAATAAATATAAGAGTGGAGAGAAATCCCATAAAGTGGTTAAAAAGGAGTTCTATGTTAATAGGTGAGTATAATCATAATGTAGATGCTAAAGGCAGAATTATAATGCCATCTAAGCTTAGATCAGGTGTTGGTAACAGTTTTGTTGCAACAAAGGGTCTTGATGGTTGTGTTTTTATATTCTCTTTAAAAGAATGGAAGAAGTTTGAAGAAAAACTAAGAACACTTCCTATATCTAATAAAGATGCTAGAACTTTTACTAGATTCTTTTTAGCAGGAGCTTTTGAATGTGAACTTGATAAACAAGGAAGATTCCTATTATCAGAAACACTTAAAAAATTTGCTAAATTAGATAAAGAATTAATCATTGTAGGAATGGATACAAGAGTTGAAGTTTGGGATAAATCTACTTGGGAAGAAAAAGTTGAATCTATTTCTTCTGACTCAATTGCTGAGAACATGGAGTTCTTAGGAATATAAATTTGGTTTAGATTTGTTTATATATATTTATCTTTTTAAAATGAGACAGATTTACAAAAGATAAGGCAATCAAGGGGGACGAGATCCCCCTGTTTGCAAAACCCTTAAGAAAGAAGAAAACAAATGCAAGAACTAGAAGAAAATTTTAAACATATACCAGTACTTTTTAATGAAGTTATTGAAAATTTAAATGTAAATGAAAATGGAAAATACATTGATGGAACAATCGGTGGAGCAGGACATAGTATTGAAATTTTCAATAAACTTACAAATGGTACTTTAATTGGTATTGATAAAGATAAAGAAGCATTAGAAGTTTCAAAACAAAGACTTGAAAAAGAATTAGAAAAAAATATAAAAGAAAATGAAGATAAGTATAAAAACAAGAATTTTATACTTGTACATGATGACTATAAAAATATAAAAAACATAGTATTAAATTTAGATATAGATTCTATTGATGGAATTCTTTTAGACTTAGGTATTTCTTCATACCAAATTGATATGGATGAAAGAGGATTTTCATATAAAAATGACGGACCACTTGATATGAGGATGGACCAAACAAAAGAAAAGACAGCTGAATTTATTGTTAATACATATGAAGAAAAAGAATTAGCAGACATAATATACAAGTATGGTGAAGAAAGATATAGCAGACAAATTGCTTCTGAAATTATAAATGTAAGAAAAGAAAAAAGAATTGAAACAACTTTTGAATTAGTTAATATAATAGAAAAAGTAGTTCCATATAATAAAAAAGATGGTAATAGATCTAAAAGAACTTTTCAAGCATTAAGAATTGAAACAAATGATGAACTTAAAGATTTAGAAGAAACAATAGAAAATGCAATATCTGTTTTAAAAGATGGTGGAAGATTGCTTATAATAACATTCCACTCATTAGAAGACAGAATTGTTAAACAAAAATTTGTTGAACTTGAAGGAAGATGCACATGTCCTAAAGAAATACCTATTTGTGTTTGTAATTACACTTCACATGGTAAGAGAGTAAATAGAAAAGCTATAATACCAAGTGATGAAGAAATAAAAAATAATATTAGATCTAGAAGTGCAAAATTAAGAATATTTGAAAAGAAAGGATAGATGTGAGATACGAGTATGGCACAAGTCCTAGGAAGTATGAATATACTCCTGAGACTAATAGAAAGCCTAAAACTAGAAGTAAAACACAGAGTAGAAAAGTTGCAAAGAAAAAAGCAACCTTTCCTAAATATGTCTATGTCTTTTCAGCATTGATTATTTCTTTTGCATTTATTGTTTCAATTAGAGGATCTAAAATTGAAGAAAGAAATCTTCAAATACAACAAGATAAAAGAGCTGTTGAACAATTAAAAAATGATAATGCACAATTAAAGATTGATTTACAAAAAGCACTTAGCCTTACAAATGTTGAAAAACAAGCTAAAGAAAAACTTGGAATGAGAGAACTTCAAAGTCATCAAATAAGATATGTAAAATTAGATAAACAAGATTATATAGAACCTGTAATTATAACAAGAGTTGAGGAGAAAAAAACTCCACTTTATAAAAAGGTATTAAATTTATTTACAGGAACTAAAGATATAAAATAGGATATTTTAGAGGTACAAATGAATAGCCAAAAGGGAATTACTTTAATAACATTAGTTGCAACAATAATTATATTGTTAATTCTAGCAGCAGTGAGCATTACTTTAATTATTGGGCCTGATGGTATGATAGAAAGGTCTAAAGCTTCAAAATTAGATTCTAGATATGCAAGTGTTATTGATAAAACAAAATTAAGAGAAGCAGATTTAAAGATGTCACAAGAAAGAGAAGAAGATGGAGAACATCAAAAACTCTTTGTTGAAAGACTAATCAGAGAAGGTTTAATTGATCCTGATGAAGATTATATTTCTGAAGATTATAAAACTATATCTTTAGGAAAAATATCAGAAAATGATTATAAATATACAATAAATATTGCAGAAGCTAGAACAAAGAATTCTATTGTTTCTGACCTAATAGATTCATTGCCAGTGGTAACTGAAACCGAAAATAATGATATGAGATATTTAACAATTATTATGAAAACATTTTCATCTAATGAAACTGTTACACTGCCTATTAGTAATACAACAAATTTAACTATAAATTGGGATGCAGACAAAGGAAATATTTTTAACAATCCAAACAAATCTGCAAATCCAACATATACATACGCACAAGCAGGAGAATATAAAGTTCAAATAAAAGGACAAGCACAACCTGGTACAAGTTTTGGTGGTGAAATAAATAGAGAATCAATATTTAGTTATTATTTTAATCCGCATATGCATGCACTTATATACTGGGGTGAAAATGGATTTACTAAATTTAACTCAATGAGCTTTGCTTTTACGAATGGAATTCCGATTCCGAGTAAGGAAAGTTTTAAAAACGCTACTCATTTTACAAATACTTTTAGTGCACGTACATATCAAATTCCTAGTAAACTAAATGAAAAGAAGCATTATGCTAATTTTATGAATTTTGATGAAGATGTACGCTTTGAAAATTGTTCATATGATCTTTTAGATGATGGCTATGACACTGGTGCTTTTCAAAATACTAAAATTAATGTTCCTGAAAATTTATTTATAAATGCTACAAAGGTAGTAGATTTTGGTGGACTTTTCTATGAATCTGAGGATTTAATTTTAAATATACCAGAAAATCTATTTATTAATTGTCCTAGAGTAACGAGTTTTGAAAAAGTTTTTTATAGAACTAGATTAAATTCAGTTCCTGAAAAAATATTTGCAAACAATACAAAAGCAACAAATTTTGCATGGGCTTTATCAGGGACAGGAATTAATAGTGTGCCAGAAAAGCTGTTTGCTAATAATCCTTTGGCAACAAATTTTGAAGGGATTTTTAATCATACTGGGATTAGTGAAATACCGGAGAATTTATTTGTCAATAATAAAATGGTAACGAATTTCGGATATGCTTTTAGTTATGCAAAAAATCTAGTTGTTGTACCTGAAAATATATTTGCTAATAATAAAATGGTAACAGATTTTTCTTGGACATTTTTTGAATGCAGTTCATTAGTTACAATACCAGAAAACTTATTTTCTAAAAATACAGAGGTGAGAAGTTTTAATACTACTTTTTCTAGATGCAGTAATTTAACAACTAATCCGGAAAATTTATTTAATAATAATCTAAAAGTAACAGATTTTTATAATACATTTTTCTCATGTAGAAATCTTACCGGTAAAGCACCTGAGCTTTGGACTAGAAGTAATATAAATAATAGCAGTCATTGCTTTTTCTGGTGTGATTCACTGACTAATTATAATGACATTCCGAAAGGTTGGAAATAAAGAACAGTAAAATATAAAAAAAATATAAATTTAAATTCTAATTAAATAAAAGAGTAGAAATACTCTTTTTTATATTTTAATCTATATTGAAGATATAATAAGACTATGATAGTATAAAGTTATGAACAAATAAAATAATGTAGACAATATTTTTGTCTAACAGGAGTGAATTATGATATTAAATGAAGTATTAAAAAATTTAAAAAATGTAAAAATAGAAGGGGAAGAAAATCTTGTAATTAAAGACATATTTTCAAATTCTGATTTAGTTACAAAAAACTCTTTATTCATCTCAATTTCTAGAACAAAAGAAGAAAAGAAAAAAGAAATATTAGAAGCTGTTAACAAAGGTGCAACAGCTATTGTTATTGAGGATAAAGAATTTGTTAAAGAAATACCAAAAGATATAACTTCAATATTGGTTCAAAACACTAATATTGCAAAAGCTGCAATTGCTTGTAATTTCTTTGAACATCCTTCTACAAAAATGAATGTTATTGGAGTAACAGGAACAGTTGGAAAAACTATGACTGCAATGCTTTTAAGAGAAGTTTTATCTACTGCTGGTAATAAGGTTGGTTTAATCACTAATCTATATAATGCAATTAATGATAAGATTGTATCTAAAGAAAAAGAATTTTTAGATGCTATAGATCTTCAAAGACTTTTAGCTGAAATGCATAAGGAAAAAATTGAATATGTAGTTATGGAAGTTCCTGAAAAAAGTATTAGAGAAAACAAGGTTCTTGGATGTAAATTCTCAAGCCTAATATATACAAATACAAATAATGATAAAATAGTTTTAGAAAAAGGGCAAAAGATTGAAGACTATATAGAAAATCAAAAAAAGATATTTGCATGGTCTGATTTAAATATCGTAAATAATGATGACTTTTTCTCAGAAGAAATAGTAGAACTTTCTGCAAAGTCAGCAACATATGGTATTGCAAATAGAGCAGACTATACAGCAATTGATATAAATTGCAGAAGTACAAGAATTGATTATCTAGTTAGAATGGAAGGAAAAACTCAAAGAATAGTGGTTAATATTCCAGGAAGATTTATGGTATACAATAGTCTTGCTGTAGCAGCACTTGCTATGCAAATTGGAATATCTTCTAAACATGTAATTAAAGCATTAGAAAAAGCATTAATACCTGGTGTATTTGAAGTTGTGAATAATAATTTAGAAATACCAGTTATAATAAATGGCTCAAAAACAGTTGAAGAAATAGAAGACACTATTAATGATCTGAGACCATATTCAACTGGTAGACTTACATCAATAATAGGATGTGATAGTAATACAAGTCAAAAAGATAGAAAATTCATTGGTAAAACTCTTGGAGAATTATCTGATATGACAATAGTTACTACATATAATCCTAGAAATGAAAAAGCAGAAAAACTATCTAAAGATGTTTTAGATGGTGTTAGAGAAGCTAATGGCAAGGGTATCCAAATTGAAGATAGAAAAGAAGCTATTGAATTTGCACTTTCAAAAGCACAAAGAAGAGATCTTATTCTATTATTTGGAATGGGTGATGAAAAGTTTTTAGAGATCGGAAATGAACATATCGTTTTTGATGAAAGAAAAGTTGTAGAAGCATATTTTAAAGACAAAAAAACCATTGATAAAAAAATGGAAGATGCTACAGATACTCTTAAAAAAATATTTACGGAAGATAATAAAAAATAAAATTAAAATAAAAAATAGACATATTGGAGGCATTTATGTTTTATTTCTTCTTAATCTCGGTTATAAGTTCCATCATATTAGGTGGAATTTTTATACCAGCTTTAAAGAAAAGAAAAGTTAGACAATCAGAAAGAATAGAAGGACCTCAATCACATTTGAAAAAAGAAGGAACTCCTACAATGGGAGGTCTCTTTGTTATTTTAGCAATTATATTAACATATGTAATTGCATATATATTTAAAATAGAAGTCTTTATGGAAAATATAAAGTCAGCATTAACTTTGTTAATTTTCAGTCTTTTCTTTGCTGCAATTGGCTTTATTGACGATTATTTTAAAGTTGAAAAGAAAACAACAGATGGAATAAGGCCTAAATCAAAAATGCTGTTATTAATAGCAATATCAGTACTTTTTGTAGTATTAGAAGTTTTTGTATTAGATACTTCTATGATGGTAAGAATTCCATTTATTGAATATTCACTATCATTAAATTTAGTAGTATATTTAATACTTTCAGTATTAGTAATATTATCTATGCCGAATGCTGTTAATCTAACTGATGGAATAGATGGTCTTGCGAGTTCTGTTGGTATTGCAATATTGTTTTATTTCTTTATAGTTTCAATATTAAATCAAAGACCAGATGTAGCAATATTTACTTTAATGACAATAGGAGCATATGCTGGTTTTCTTGTATATAATTGGCATAAGGCTAAAATATTTATGGGTGATACAGGATCTTTCTTTTTAGGAGGACTTATAGGATTAATAGCAATAGTTTTAGGTGAACCATTATATCTATTCTTTATAGCTATAATACCTTTAATAGAAACATTGTCAGTTATTATACAAGTTCTATATTTCAAAAAAACTGGTGGTAAGAGAGTTTTTAAAATGACTCCATATCATCATCATTTGGAACTTTCTGGATGGAAAGAAGAGACTATAGTATTAGTATTTACAGCTGTAACAATGCTTGTTGGAACAATATTATTACTATTTAAAATATTTTAATTAAATATAATGTAAAAAATAAAATACAAATTATAAATCGTAAAATATAAATTAAAAATAAAATACAATAATTTAAATCTTATTAACTTGTAGGGAAATATATGAGTAAAAGAAAAAGTAATAAATCTAAAAAAAATACAAAAGATATTGGCTCAACATCTTTTTGGAATAGAAATATTGATGTTCCATTAGTACTAGCCACTGTCTTTTTATTGTTAATTGGACTAATAACATTACTTTCTGCTTCTTCATCTATTGGTTTGTCAGACACAGGTGATGCATATTATTATGTAAAAAAACAAGTTGAAGCAATGGTAATAGGCTTAGTTTTAGCGACAATAGCAGTATTTGTAAATTATAGAGTATATAATTCTAAGATTTTTTCTCTTATTACTTTTATAGCAATAATTGCATTTATTCTAATAGTTAAAGTTTCGGGAATAGATGAAGGTGGTGCTACAAGATGGGTAGTAATTGGAGGAGTTAGTTTTCAACCTTCAGAATTTATAAAGCTTGGTATGATAGTATTAATGGCATCATTATTAACAAGATTAGTTAAATCTGGTGAAATTAAATCTTTAGGAAAAGGTTTTATAATGCCTTTATTTTTAGCTGGAATAATAGCTGGAATGATTTTCTTTTTCCAAAACCATTTATCTGCAGCCTTTGTTATAATGGCGGTTACATTAGTACAAATGTTTGTTGCAGGAATTAGCTTAGCACCATTGGTGGTTTCTGGTGGATTAGGTATTGCTGGTGTTGTTACATATATTGTAAGTATTTCATCTAGTAAGTCTGACTTTAGATCTGAAAGAATTCAAGCATGGCTTGATCCTCAAAAATTTAGTCAAGGTAAGGGATGGCAAATAATGCAAAGTCTTTATGCAATTGGTTCAGGTGGATTATTTGGTGTAGGAATGGGTGAGAGTAGACAAAAACATGATTTTTTACCAGAACCACAAAATGACTTTATTGCATCAATATTTGCTGAAGAATTTGGTTTTTTTGGTATTTTTATTTTAATTAGTATATTCTCAGTGTTCTTGATAAGAGCAGCTACAATTGCACATCATACTACTGACACTTTTGGGAAATTATTAGCAATAGGAATTACTGTATTATTTGGAGTAGAGATAGTATTAAATTTATTTGTTATAACAAATATAATACCTGTTACAGGTATTGGTCTTCCATTCTTTAGTTATGGAGGAACAGCAATGTTAGTTAATTTAGTTGCAATAGGAATATTGCTAAATATAAAGAGAGAATCAAATAGGAGGTAAAAATGAGAGCTGTTTTAGTTGCAGCAGGAACTGGTGGACATATAAATCCTGCTATTACAATTGCAAACAAAATAATAGAAGAAGAAAAAGATTCTGAAATTCTTTTTATTGGAACATATACTGGTATTGAAAATGATTTAGTACCAAGAGCTGGTTATGATTTAAAACAAGTTGAAGCATATGGTTTAATAAAAGAAATTTCATTTTCAAATTTTAGAAATTTATTTAAAACATTTTTATCTTACTTTGATGCTAAAAAAATATTAAAAGAATATAATCCAGATGTAGTTATAGGAACTGGCGGATATGTAAATGTACCAGTATTACTAGCAGCACATAGTTTAAAAATACCTACAATATTACATGAGTCAAATGCATTTCCAGGTAGAGCTGTTAAATTATTTAATAAAAAAGCAAATAAAATATTATTAGGATTTGAAAAATCTAAAGACTATTTTAAATATAAAAATAATCTTATAACTGTTGGTAATCCTATCAATATGAAAAAGAATCAATTTACAAAGCTTGAAAAAGCTGATATATTTAAAAAAGCTGGACTAAAGAAAAATTTACCTACAATATTAGTAACAGGTGGTAGTCAAGGTGCACTTACTATAAATAGAACTCTAGTTGATATAATTAAAAATAAAGAATTAAAAGACTATCAAATAATATGGGCAACAGGTCCACAACAATATGATGAAGTTAAAGAGTCTCTTAGAGAAGACAATATTGATATAAATAATATTAAAAATATAAGAATTGAATCATATATATATAATATGGATGAGATTCTATCAATAACAGATCTTATGATATGTAGAAGTGGCGCAATGACTGTAACTGAAGTAATGATGCTTCGGAAAACCTGCAATTTTTGTTCCATATCCATCATATGGTGCAAATAGACAGGTAGACAATGCAAAGGTTTTAGAAGATCTAGGTGCAGCTAAAATAATTTTAAATAAAGATTTAAATAAAGATATATTAATAAAAAATATAGAAGAATTAATTTTTGATAACGAAAAATTAAAAGAAATGGGAGAAAAAGCTAATACATTAGCCCAATTTAATGTAATAGAGAGAATATACAAAGAAATAAAGGAAGTGACGAATTGAAAAAACTATATATAGTAGAATCTCCAGCAAAGGCTGGAACAATAAAAAAATTCTTACCTAGAGGAACAAAAGTTGTAGCATCTATGGGACATTTAAGAGATTTACCTAAATCTAGACTTGCAGTAGACATAGAAAATAATTTTGAACCTGAATATATTAATGTAAGAGGTAAGGGACCACTTATTAAGCAATTAAAAGCTGATGCTAAAGATAGAGAAGTATATCTTGCAACAGACCCTGATAGAGAAGGTGAAGCTATTGCTTGGCATTTATCTCATATATTAGAGATACCTTTAAATGAAGAAAGAAGAGTAACATTTAATGAGATAACAAAGGAAGAAGTTCAAAAAGCAGCAAAGGCTCCAAGAAAAATTGACCAAGATTTAGTTGATGCACAACAAGCAAGAAGAGTTTTAGATAGATTAGTTGGATTTCAGATTTCACCACTTTTGTGGGCAAATGTAAAATCGGGATTATCAGCAGGTAGAGTTCAAAGTGCAACATTAAAAATAATTATAGATAGAGAAAATGAAATTAAAAATTTTATTCCAGAAGAATATTGGAATATTGATGCAATTTTATCTGATGGTAAAAAGGAATTCCTTTCTAAATTCTATGGTAAAGAAAAGAAAATGGAATTAAATAATAAAGAACAAGTAGATAAAATCTTAGAAGATATAAAAGATGCAGATTTTAAAGTAGCTGAATTAAAACTTGGAACAAGACAAAAAAATCCAAGCCCACCATTTACTACTTCAACATTACAACAAGCAGCATCAAGACAATTAAATTTTACAATTAGAAAAACAATGTCTGTAGCACAAGGACTTTATGAAGGTATAAAGGTTCCTGAAAGAGGACTTACAGGTTTAATTACATATATGAGAACAGACTCTACAAGAGTTTCTGATCAAGCAAGAACTGCAGCTAAAAAAGTAATTGAAGAAAAATTTGGAAAAGAATTTTATGAAAATAGATATTATAGACAAAAGAAAGATTCACAAG
>CAZMFV010000014.1:5699-17798 GCA_964565695.1 uncultured Lachnospiraceae bacterium | reverse complement strand
TAAAAGAACTCAATTTTTAAATCTAGGTGAAGATTTAGAAAGTGGAACTTATAGAGTAATGATTACATTATATGATGGTACTAAATTTATTGGTTCAGCATATGAATATATCATTATAAAGTAAAAAAATAATAAAATGAAAAATAAAACGAAAATTAAAGAAAATAAAAACAAAAACAAATAAAATACTGGATAGGAATATATGAAAAGAGGAGTTGTACTAACTAAAAAGAATAAATCTAATATTTTAGCTAATATTGTTAAAAGCGTATTAGTCTTATTCTTTGTTTTAATAATTTACAATTTTTTTCTTTTAGTTTTTACAGCTAAAACTGATAAGGAAGCTAAATATGTATTTGGATATAGAGCATATGTGATTATAACTGAAAGTATGAAACCTAATTTAAATACAGGTGATATAATTATTATTAAAAAAACTAATGATGATGAAATATATCTTGGAGATATAATAACATATAAGAGTTCTGAGAACTCGGAAAGAATTACACATAGAATTGTAGAAAAGTCAGAAGACATATATATTACTAAGGGTGATAATAATAAAATAGAAGATAAGGTAATGGTAAGAACAGAAGACATAGAAGGTAAATATATTTTCAAAATTCCATTTATTGGTAAAATGTTTTTAAAAGTTGAAAATATGTTCTATGCGTTTTTCCTTACTATAATTATATTAACTATATTCTTGTACAATAGAAGAACTTTCAGTAAGAGCGAAATTAGAAGAGAAAAAAAGGAATATGCTGACTTATTAAGAGAAGAGAGATTAAAGAATATTAAAGAAATAAAAGGAATTAAAGAGATTCAAAAAAACAAAGAAGATGGGAATGAAGAGAACTCTGAAGAATTAAAAGAAGATTAAAATAAAAGATGTAATAAAAGGATATAGAAATAGAAGAAAGAAATTTTAAAAGAAATCAAAGAAATAATAAAAAAAATATTAATAAAGATAAAGTAAATTCTAAAATTAAAAATATCTTTAAATATTTTCTTTGGTCTTTAATATTTCTTTTTATTTTATATAATAATATTTATCTATATTCTACAAATAGAGATGAGACTAAATCTAATATCTTTAAAAGAAAGTTCTATCTTATTGAAGATAGAACTATGGAAAAACACTTTAAAGTGAATGATATTGCCATTATAAAAACTAATGCTAAGAATTATCAGAAAGATGATGTAATACTCTTAAAAGACGATTCTGGGCTTAGATTAGAGAGAATAATTGAAGTAATAGATAACGGTGGTAGTAAAGCATATAATACGAAATCTGATAATTCCATGTATATTGATCATTATGAATTAGAAGAGAAAATGATTGTTGGAAGAAGCCATAAAAAAATCAGTAATTTATCATGGTTTCTAAAAGCAGCTAGATCACCTAAGACTACTTTATTAATAATTAGTATATTATTAATAATATTATTCTTTTTAATTCAGATAAGAATATATAATCCTACAAGAACTAGAACTGGTAAAAAAGAAGAGTCTTTATTTACGATTTTAAAAACTATATTTAGCAAAGAATATAGAGAGAGTAAAAGAAGAAAAGAGAAGCATAGTAGATATGTTCAAAGAGAAAAGACTCAAAGAGATTTTAGAAAAAAATCTAAAAAGAGAAATAGAAGTAAAAAATCTAAAATAATAGAAAAAGTAAAAGCTAGAGATAAGTTTATTGTAAGCATACAAGAGAACAATCAAAGTATAGATAGAGAAGAGAACTTAATGAAAGATAATATTCAAAAAGGGAAAAACAAATCAAAGAACAAAAACTATAATAAGAATTATAATGATGAACTAGCTAAAAAAAGAGTTTTAAAAAATAGGATTAAAGAAAGAAAAAAGAGAAAGTAAAAAATAGAAAAGTAAAAAACGGAAAAAAATAGGAAATAAACAAAAAATATAGATAAGAAATAAAAAATAGATTTAAACTTTAATTTAAATCTAAATCTAAATCTATAAATAATAATTAATATATGTAAAAAATAAATGGAAACTATATAGTGTAAAATATAAAAAGATGTCTAAAATTTAAAGACATCTGTTTTATTTGTTTTCATTGGTGGTATCTTGTATAAAATATCAAAGAAATAAAAATCATCTAATTCATCATATTCTAAACAAGATAGATAAACATCTAATTGATTTAAATTCTCACAAGAAGATATTATAGCAGGATGTAGTGATGATATGAAGAAACATTCAAATGCTAAATCTAAAGATCCTTTAAATGACATATTTTCTTTATCACGTGCTAATTTGTACGCCTCTCTGAATCTTGCTACAGGAGCATTTTTATAATATTTTATTGGTCTTTTATAATTAATATCTATAACATCATAAATATTTTTGTATTTATCTGGATTAGCTTTTAGTAAAGAATTTAATGCTTTTAAATTATATGGAAGTATTACTTCTTGATCTTGTTCAGATATAACTAAAGTATTTTCCTTTAATTCTTTCTGGTTAATGTAATCAATATGTGTTGTATCTTGTAATTTGCTTTTTCTTTCTTTTCTATCTTTCTTTTCTTCATTAGCCATATTTTCTACAACAGATAATACTGCATCTTCAATTGTTTCTTCATCATCAGATATAGTTATAATTGATTGGAATTCCGGTGTAGATTCTTTTAAGAAGGCTTCTATTTCGCTTGTATTTTTAGATATTACATCACTAACTTCACGATAGAATGCATTATAATCATCTATTTGTTCTATTATTTCTTTAATTTTAAGATTACTAGCATCATCATTTAGGCCTTTTATTTCAATGTAAATTTTCTCATATTCTTTGATGTTTTCATTAGATTTTAAAAGCATTTCATTTACTTTATTTGATTTAAGAAAATAAAGTTCCATGTTTTTCGTATCTTTATTAACATCAATATCAGTAGCTAATTCTTTAAAATATTTTAAAACTTGTGTTGAAAGATTTTTTTGCACATCAAAAGATGAACTTATAAAGTTTAATTCTTTTTTTATAAGCTCTAATAATTTCTTTTTTGTATTATCATCTTTTGTAATTAGAATCAAAGCTACTCCTTTGCATAATCCTATTTTATTATATCAATAATTATACCAAAGCAAAAAAGACATAAAAAGAAGGAAAATAAAATGTAACAAAAACTATATATATATGTATTGAACTTTTAAAGTAAAAACGATTAATTTAATTGATAATCAATAAACTATATGATATATTTTAAGATATAGAATAACATATATTTATTATTCGAATTGGAGATATTTATGAAAATAATTAAAAACATACTTATTGTAATTTATGCATTAATAGCAATTTTTGCTACGATTTGCCTGATTTCTATCAACCAATATAGGGTTACAGAACTAGGTGAATATAGTTTTATCTATGTTGATAAATATACAAATACAGATACATTTGTTAAGGGTGACTTAGCAATTGTTAGCTCTGATTATGAGATAAATGTGGGGGATGAAATCTTTTTTTATAATGCCTATGAAAAAAATATACATCCTACAGTGGCTAAGGTAGTTGCTGCAGAGGTTATTAATGAAAAAGAAACAACCTATAGTTTAGATAATGATAAAAGTTTATCTAGCCAATTTGTTATAGGTAAGGTAGAAGATTCTACAAGAGTTCCATATGTTGGAACAGCAATGAAAGTACTTGAATCTAAATGGGGTTTCTTATTCTTAATAGTTTTACCAGTATTAATAGCATTTATTTATGAGCTTTATTCAGTATTTATTGAGATTTCATTAAACAAACGAGAAAAACAAAGACTTGAAAATGAAAGCGAAGATAAAACAAATTCTTAATTCTAAGATTAACGAAAGATGAAATAAAGGAGAACAAGCAATATTGATAAAATGAACAAGAAATATATGAAGATATTATTCTTGATTTTAAGCTTAACCCTAATATTAATATCGATTTATCAAATATCCCAAACCTATTCTGTTTTTTATAGTAAGCTTCAAGGTTCTTCAGAAATGCAGGTAGGCAGATGGGATATCTTAGTTAATAATTACCAAGTAACAAATGGATATAGCACGAATTTTATTATGAATGATTTGGATTTTTCAACAAGTCCAAATGTTTTGCAAGGAAAAATTGCTCCTGGGCTAACAGGATCAGGAGAGATTAGTATAAAACCACAAGATGTTGATGTGTCTGTAAGATATGATGTCTTTATAGATTCATCTGTAATAGATAATGAAATGATTGAAATATCAGCTTTAAGTGTAACTAACAAGACTAAAGAATTAATTTTAACTGATGAAAATACTTATACTGGAACAATTCTTTTATCTGAGTTAACAAATAATTATGAAGATGTATTAGGATTTAATATAGTTTGGATAAATGATGATGACAATAATCCTGCAGACACAGAGGTAGGAATTCAAGTCTCAACTGCTATAATGATTCCTGTTGAAATAACATTTTCTCAATACTTAGGAGAGAATATTGAAGGAATTTAAACTGAAAAATTTCATATCAAAAATATTTTCCTTTCTTTTAATTTCTCTTAGTATATTAATAATAATTTTTAGTTTGTATTACATAGTACAGATTAAGTTTAAAAACAAAATACTTGTTAATTTCTTTGGATATACGATCTTAGAAGTTAAATCAGGAAGTATGGAGAAAGAATTATTAGTAAGTGACATTATTTTAATTAAATTAATTGAAGGTGAAAATAAAAAAGAAAAGATTAAAGTAGATGATATTATAACATTCAGACAAGAAAATCATTTGGTGACACATAGAGTTTTAGAATTAAATGAAGATGATTTAATAACAAAGGGTGATGCTAATAATGTAGCGGATAGACCTATTAACTATCCTAGTATTGAAGGAAAATATATTAAAACTTTTATAAATAAAAATATATTAAAACAAGTAGTTTTAGAAAAGAAAGTTTTCATACCTTTAAGTTTAGGTGGATTACTTTTAATAATTGCATTAGTAATAGATACAGAAGAAAATTATGAAAATAAATCTGAGAAAGATGTTTATGAGAAAAAAAGAAAGAAGATACAAAAAGGGAAACGTTTCAAGAACTAAAAAAAGAATTCTAAATGTTTTTATAATATTTTTTAGTATATTATTTCTTTTTTTAATTTTTAGTAAGACAGGTGCAATCTTTCAAACTAAAACAGAAGGTGAAGCGAAATTAGATATAGCCTTTTACTGCATAGAAGAAGACTTCCAAAGTATGAATTTAAAATTAGAGGATATAGTTCCTAGAAGTGCATCATATATATATAATTTTACAGTTTCTAATAATAATGGAAGTAAAAGAACAGAAACAGCATTAACATATGATTTAACACTTAGAACTACAACTAATTTACCATTAGATTTTAAATTATTTGATATAAATTCTTCTCCAGTGCAGATTAGTACAGAAGTTATAGGCCTTGATGATGACAATACATATTTTAGAACTATAACAGTACCACAAAGAGAATTTGGATTTGTAAATAATGAAACAGATAGTTATAGAATAGAGATAAATTTCCCAGCTGAATATAATTTAGAGCATTATCAAGATATTATAGAATTAGTTGAAATCAATGTTGATTCTAAACAAAAAATTTAAAGAATGAGATTATGAAAAAAAATAATAGAAGATTTAAAGCAAATGATAATAGAAAAATCACAAGAAACATTCTATTAATTGTAGTAGCAATAATAGTAGTGAGTCTTCCTTTGATTATAACAATGTCTAGATATGCAATTGATTCTATTAATAATTATTTTGCTAGATCTAAAGAATTTTATTTTTTATCAGACAAATTAACTGCTGACAATTATGCATATTCTATTGATAATTGGTCTGGTGTTGATCCATATACAATAGTTGTACATATGTCATCAATGGAAAATAATCTGCTTAAAACAAGCTATGACATTGAATATGATATAAGTTATACTTCTTCATCGAATATAAGTTGTAGTTTAAATAAGACTAGTGGGAATATTCCTGCAACAACAAATGAAGATGTATTTACATTAACATTAACACCTACAATAACATTAGTGGATGGTGATTCAGTTACAGTTGAAATAACAGCTGTATCTAAAACTTTTTATGAAAAGACTTTAAAAGCTAGATTTAAACTAATAGTTGGACAAGAACAATTAACATTCTCTATTATTGATGAACCATATGCACCATATTTAATTTTTAATGTAACAAATTCTCTATCATACTATGTTGTAAGAGAAGCATTTAATTCATATGTGGTTGGTGATAGAATTAATGTTAGTACATATAATGCTTTAAGTGAAATCAATAAAGCTAGATGTAGTTCAGCAGAAGTAAAGATAAATTTTAATCCTAATAATTTTGTTTTAGATATGACAAATCAAAATTATATAGATGCAATTGATGTTGGCTATCAAAGTATAGCTGGATATAATCATATAAATAGTATTACATTTGAGGTAAATGCATTGTCATCTACTAATGTAATATTATATAAAAGTAATAAGCTAGGAGATTATACTTATCCTGCTCCTGGAGTACCAAATCCAGTAATACAATTTCAAGTTATAAGATAGAGGAGATATATGGCATACAATATAACAGATGAATATTTTAAAAGACTTACTACAAGTTATAATGCATATTTTAGATTAATTCTAGAACATAGATATAATAAGCAAATTTCTGATAGGCTTATGGAAGTTTTTGTTCATATTCGTTATGGTATGGCTGAATATACTTCTAGAGGACAATCTATTAAAAACAAAGTTATGATTGAACTTAAAGAAAAGAAGGCTAAGTTATTAGAAGAATTTCCTGGTAAAGAAAGAGACATTGAAGAAATGTATATATTTTCTTCATTTGTAATTGATTTTGATAATTTTACTAATGATAAATATTTAGAATATTTAAGAGAATTAAAAGAAAAAAGATTAAAGGAAAATAAGGGAAAGAGATATTTAAAATCTATAGATAAAGTAGAAGAACTTAATGAAGTAATAGAAGATCTGGTTGACCTAAGAGCTAAAAGATTAAATAAAGCTGTACAAGATGCCTTTGTTAATGATTTAAAAGAACTGATAGCTGGAAATATTGATGATAAGATAGATTTATTAGCCAAAGCTGCAAATAGTGATGAGTTTTATTTAAGGATTAGTAATTATCCTAAAAACAATAAAGTTAGAAGGGTTAAGATTAGATATAATATAAACTTCCCTATGATCTATAGCATAAGTGCTATTGAAGAAGTTTTTCAGGAAACAATTATAAATGAAGATAAATTACTATTAGCATATTATCTAATTTCAATACAAGTATTAAATGATGTAATAGCAGGATTATTTAAAAGAGAATATATTGTGGATTTTCCAGAAACTATTATGGAAAAAACTCAAAAAAGAGATAGATTAACTAATATATTAAATAATGATCTAATAAAAGAAAGAGTTTTTATTAAGATTGTATATAAAGACTTTGAAGAAAATACAGACTATATTTACTCTTTAATAAGAGATGGATTTAAATTAGCGATAGTTATAGACTCAAGTTTTAAAGCTGACTATGCTAATTTAGAAAAATTAAATTTATTTAAATATATTATTTTAAATAAAAAGATTCCTACAAGTGGAGATGTTAAAGGCGTTTCTAAACTAAAGGATAAAATTATAGAATTAGGAAATAATTAATAAAATAAGGAAAGAAAATGGATACCTATTTAAGATTTTTATATGAATTTTTAACACAATTTTTCGCAGGATTTATGATATTTTTCAAAGGATTATTTGATGGTTTAAAGCAAATATTCAACTTTAAAGGATATCAAGATATTATTAAAAACTATCAGAGAGATTTATCTTCTTCTGAATGGGTTTTAGCAGCTATTGCAATTGGAGCAATTGTAATATTAGTTGGAATAATTGGAATGTTAATCTACTTTTTAGTAAGAAGAAAAATTGCTGCTAGAAGAAAGGGATTAAATCAACAAGAATTATTAGATGAAATTGCAATGCTGCATAACAAGGTTGTTGATCTAGTTAAAGAAAAAGAAGATATATTAGCAATGAAGGTTTCTCAAATGGGACTTAGTCCAAGAGAAAGTGCAACAATTGATACTACTGACTCTGAAGTTTCAGATGATGATGAAGATGCAGATTTAGTTGATGGTGGAGTTAGATTCCCTAAATTAAATCAACTAGATGTTGAGTTTGCTAATTACAAAGTAGCTAATTATAATAATACTTTTACATTAGATGAATTATGTGAAACATTTAGACAATTTGCTGCATCAAGATTAGGTCTTTATTATTCAATAGAAATGATGAGATTATTTATTTCATCAATAGGTGCAGCTAAGCTAGTTATATTACAAGGTATATCTGGTACTGGTAAGACATCATTGGCATATGCTTGGGGTAAGTTTTTAAATCAAGACTCTTGTATAGCATCTGTACAACCATCTTGGAGAGATAGAACAGAGTTATTTGGTTATTTCAATGAGTTTACTAAAAAGTTTAATGAAACAGATGTTTTAAGAGAAATATATTTAGCAGGATTTACTGATGATATATATACAATAATACTAGACGAGATGAATATTGCGAGAGTTGAGTATTATTTTGCTGAGATGTTATCTATACTAGAGATGCCAGATCAAAATGAATGGATTGTAGAACTTGTTCCTAGTACATGGAAGAGAGACCCTATTAATGTTATTGCAGGGAAATTAAAAATTGCACCAAATGTTTGGTATATTGGAACAATTAATAATGACGACTCTACATTCATGGTTACAGACAAAGTTTATGACCGTGCTATGCCGATTGACATTAATGACAAGGGTGTTCCTTTTGAACCAATAGATACACCACCAATGAATATCAATTATAGCTATCTAGATACATTATTTAAAAAAGCAATTAAAGAAAATCCAATATCTGGTGAAACATTGTCTAATATAGAAAAAATGGATGACTATGTTATTCAACATTTTAGAATCGCATTTGGTAACCGTATTGTTAAACAATTGAATGAATATGTTCCTATATTTGTTGAATGTGGTGGTACAGAGATTGATGGAGTAGACTACTTCATGGCAAGAAAAGTTTTAAGAAAATTTGAGCAATTAAATGTTGCATATATAAGAGATGAAATTGATCCTTTTATTGACTTTATGAATAAAACATTCGGAAAAGACAAAATGAAAGAATGTATAGAATATTGTCAAATGCTACAGAAATTAAATTAATTAATAGGAGTTAAGGTGTCAGATTTAAATGTATTTGAATTATATGAAAATGCTAGTGGTAGCCAAGTAGAATCTTTTGCTAAAGGTATTAGATCTTCTTTAACTATGTCTACTGAAATCAAAAAAGTAGAAGAAGACTTAGAGTGGATTGAAATGTTTGAAGAGGTTATTCCACATATTGAAGACATATTAAAAAACCCAAATAGATTTATAGTTGATGAAGAAGAAATTGTTAAAATTGAATTAGCGAGAAGAACTACAGTTGAGAGTATTAAACATTTAGCTAAACATACAAGCTTTATTCAATCTATTGATGATGATACTGGTGAAGTTACACCATCTAAAATATTGAATATAAATAAAGAAGAAGATTATGACACATATGAAAATAGAGTTATATATACTTTGATAGAAAACATGAAATTCTATGTACATACTAGAAAAGAAGCTATTTTATCTAGAAAAGACTTTAAAAATAAAAACTCAAAAGAAGTTAGTTATACAGGAACAACTAGAGTTAATAATGAAAATGTTAGTTTAAATATTAATTTAGCTACAAATTTAGATGGGTCTGTTGATTCATCATCAAACAATATTTTTAAAAAGATTGAAAAAATTGAAGAAGATATTTTGATTTTAACTCAAATGGAAGTATATAGAGATTTACATAGAAAAAGAATTTCATTAGTTACACCACCTATTAGAAGAACAAATAGAATTCTAAAGAATCCTCATTTCCAATATGCTATGAAATTATGGACATATATGCAAGACAATATGGATGATAAGACTAGTATGTTAGATGATAAAGATGAAATTAAAGATCATGAAGAATTAAAAAGGTTTTTAGATGAAACCTTCCTTTTAGATTATCTATCTTTAATGAAGGTAGAAGAAGATGCTGAAGAAATAAGTACTGAAGATAAAAAGAAAAAGAAAATGATGAATACAGAACAATTAATAGAAAAATTAGTATTTGTTAATTCAGGATTAACAGAACAAGAAATTAAAGATTTAATTACAGAAAAATATGAAGTTATAAAATATAAAAATAGAGTTTCTTTAGATGGAATACAAAAAATATTTAGAGATTCCCTAGATAAGGTTTTTAGAACCATAGAATTATAAAATTATAGAACTCTGTTAGAAAGGTTATTTTATGAGTAGTGGTAAAAGATACAAAAATAGTAAAGATGAAGCTACAAAAGAAGATCCAGTAATGGAAAAAAAGTATAAGGAATTATTAGAAGAACTTGCATCAAAAGATGCTGATTCTTCAAGTGATGAAAGTACAAAAAAAGAAAGTTCTGATATTCAGATAAAAAGTCAGACTGATATTAAAAAAACTACAGAAGCTATATTAAATAAAATAGAACAAGAAGCTGACTTTAATAAGGATGAAGAAAAAATCAAAGAAATTGAAACAACATTTGAAAACTTTAGTAAAGATGAAGAGAAGTCTGATTCTGATTTAAAACTAGATATTAAAGAAGTTGATGAAGTAGAAATTAATGTTTTAAAAGAAGTTAAAAAAGATGAAAATGCTAGTAATGAAGTAATTGAAGTTAAAGAGACTGAAGAAAAAGAAGAAAGAAAAGATAAAGATAAAAATAATAAAAAAGATAAGAAAAAAAGAAAAATGCCAAAGGCTTTAAAAATTATTGGTAATATTGTTTACTACATATTTTTTGCCTTTGTAACAGTAATACTATTATTAATACTTGTACAAAGATTTTCTAAAAATGAAATGGCTATTGGTGGTTATAGAGTTTTCAATGTAATTACTGAGAGCATGGTTCCTGAATATGAAGTAGGGGATGTTATAATTTCAGAAGAAGTAGAAGCGAAGAATATAGAATTAGGTGATGATGTTGTTTATTTAGGTAAAGAAGCACCATTTAAAGACCTTACAGTAACACATAGGGTTGTTGATTTGAATGAAAATGAAGATGGTAGCTATAGTTTTATTACTAGAGGTATTGCAAACAATGTTGATGATCCTATTATTGAAGAATCACAAATATATGGGAGAATAATATATAAGGTATATAGTTTATCATATATATCAAAAGCTATTAATAATTCATATGTATTCTTCTTTGTTATATTTGTACCAATTACTATTTTAGTAAGTATTAAAATTATACAAGTAAAATCAGAAAAAATATTTGAAGAATATGATAATAATTAAATATAATAACAAATAAAAATCAAGGAATATGATGAAAGAAACTAAAAAGAAAACTAATTTAATAGTTCGTATAGGTAGAATGGTTAAGATTAGACATTTGATTTTATTAATATTTCTATTTTTAGTAAATACATATGCTTGGTTTATATTCTCAACAAAGGTAAGTATGGGAATTACAGCACATATTGCTAGTTGGTCTATACATTTTACTGCAGGTGATGGTGAAGCTGTAACAAATATGACTTTCTATGTTGATAGAGTTTTCCCTGGAATGGAAGAAGCTAAACAATCTTTGAATATAAGTAATACCGGAACAGAACCTGCTGTATTAAGTTATGACATAGAATATGTTAGAATCTTTGATCAAGAATATGATGTTGAAGATGGATATACATCTGAAGATTTAGAAGAGCTTTTAACAGATGAGCATCCTTTTAAATTTGCCTTTATAAAGTCTGCAGAAATTATTCAAGGAGTAACAGGTGCAGAAACATTTGATGTAACATTAAATTGGCCATATGAATCTGGAGATGATGAAGAAGATACGCTTTGGGGTGAAGAAGCATATTCATATTATGCTACAAATCCTACAAATGCTGCAATTGAAGTAAGAATGTTAATACATGCAATACAAAGTGCTCCAACAGATCCTTAAGT
>CAZMFV010000014.1:0-5599 GCA_964565695.1 uncultured Lachnospiraceae bacterium | reverse complement strand
CCAGATGTTAAAACAATGTCTTCTTCTATTATTGTTTCATCAGTAAATGATATTATATTTACTCCACCATCAAATGAATAACCACTAACTGTCATATCATGAACTATATTTTCATCACTTGATTTCATTGTTATTTCATATTTGAATGAAACATCAACTTCTTCAAAATCTAAATGTAGATCAAAGTATCCTTCTACAGTTGGTGCTATAATTCCTTCTCTTATATGATCATTACCTGGGAAGATCGGTTCAATAGTATTTGAAATATCAGAACCACTTGTTATATGTGTATTGTTTACTAATATATGCCATTTAGCTATATCCATAGATGTTTCACCATCTGCTGAAGATATATATTTTGAATATGTTTGGCTAATAGTATATATAGCAAAAATTAATAATATGATAGCTAAGATAATAATAATTTTTTTGAAATTACTTTTTCTTCTTTCTTTTCCTTGCATATTCCACCTTTAAATGTAATTTTACTTGTCTTTAAATTAATTTTATAAATTATAATTCTTAAATATATATTACCACTTTACTTATAATTAGTATATTAAAGAGATATCTTATTAAGAAATTGTAACATTAATAAAACAAATGTTAATATTGTATCTTAAAAAGATATTCTTTATTCTAAAATACTAAACAATACACTATTAATTCAATATAATTAATGTGAAAAGGAAAATATATGGCTAAAAAAGATAAGAGAAATAAAAAAGATAATCTCAATTTAATAAATATGACTGATGCTGAAATAAGAGCTGCTAAAGAAGAAATAAGAAGCATAACTGAAAAAAGAATAAAAAGAGACAAAAGAGAAAGAGCACTTAGATTAGGAGTATTAATAATATTATTATTTTTAATAATAATGTATGTAATTCTTAGAGTTTTATTCTTACAAGGAGCATTTACAATTTCTTTAGATCAAGATTTTGC
This sequence comes from uncultured Lachnospiraceae bacterium, assembly GCA_964565695.1. Lineage (GTDB taxonomy): Bacteria > Bacillota > Clostridia > TANB77 > CAG-508 > CAZCCM01. The sequence continues at coordinate 4,654 of CAZMFV010000014.1, read as the reverse complement.
TAAAAAGTCAGGTATCATTATATTTGAAAGCATGGAAGATCAAGATACGAGACGTGTTCTAGAAGTAGAGAAACTTGATACTATGGATAATATTGATGAAACTTGGATTCCACAAGATATTGATACTAGAGGTGAGGGTAGCCATAATGGTAAAAATCCTGACTATATAGCCTATACATTCTATGTTGCAAATCGTGGTATTGAAACTCTTAGTTATTGGTATTCAATATTCATAGATGATGTTATAAGAGATGTTGATAGAGCTATAAGAATCAAAGTATATATGAATGGTGAGCCTACAACATATGCTAAACTTGCTAATAATGGAGAACCAGAACCTGATACAGTTCCTTTTTATTCTGATGACATGGTTTTAGTTGAACAAAGAAAAGATCTTAAAAAAGATGAGATAGATAGAATTACATTAGTTATATGGATTCATGGACCTGATCCTGATTGTGTTGATGCATTAATCGGTGGTGAAATGAAGATGCATATGGAAATAACTGAACAACAAATCTATGATGGGAAATCAGTTGTAAGACCTCAATGGACTTTAGAAGGAAATCAAGGCTTAGATATTAATCAGCAAAGCATAGATAAAAAGAAAGAAGATACTGAAGAATCTGCTCAAATTGAAGAGTAAGATTTATAAAATTTGTTAATTTATTTATCATAAACATATACAATATTACGAGATTGTAACAGATGGAATACAAATTAAAAACTTTTACTTAGAATAGAGTATTTCATTTGAAAAAGCTTTTTACCTTTGTTATATTTTATGTACGATTAGATAAATAAAAATATATTATTACGAAAGGAATATTATGAAAAGAGAGAGAAAAACTAACTTAAAATCGTTATTGTTAGTATTATTGATTACACTTGTATTATTGATAGCATCAACTTATGCTTGGTTTACAGCAAACCAGACAGTTTCTATCAATCAATTAGAAGTGAACGTAGAGGCAACTAGTGGTTTACAAATATCTACAGATGCTCAAAATTGGAAATCGGTTTTAACAACAGCAGATTTAGCTGAAGCTACTGTAGACGCAACTTACAGTACAAATGTTAACCAGATACCTACTTCAATGGAACCAGTTTCTACTGCAGGAAATGTAACAGGTGGTAGATTAGATATGTTCTATGGTATTGTTGAAGCAAATGAAGTAACTGGTAAATTTGACTTAACAGCTGCACAACAAACAGATCAAAAAGGATCAGATGGGAAATATATAGCTTTTGATATTTTCTTACAAGTGAATACAGATACACCTATATTCTTAACAACTAATTCTACTGTTGTATCAGTTGGAGATTCAAAAGGTTTAGAAAATGCTGCAAGAGTAGCTTTCCTAACACAAGGTAATGTACCAATTGGTTCAGCACCAGCAACAGCTCAAGCATTAAATAGTGCTACAAGTAGTAATGTGTTCTTATGGGAACCAAATGCTGACACACATACATCAGCAGCAGTTCAAAATGCACTTTCTGTATATGGATTAACAACAACAGAAACAGGTGCAGGTCCTTTACCATATGTTGGTATTAAAGCACCAATCGGATTAGCAGATGGAGTTACTATTGATACTACAGCAGCAGCTACAGCATTTTTTGATCCTGTAACACCAGATTTATCAACACCTAAAAATATGGGTACTGATAGAACATTTATGACATTAAATACTGGTATAACAAAGGTTAGAGTATATATGTGGGTTGAAGGTGAAGACGTTGACTGTGAAAACAACGCATCAGGAACAGACATTGGATACAATTTACAATTCACAGCAGTTGAACCGTAAGGCTAAGGTTATATTGATATAACTTAATAATTTGATAATAACTTGTTTTACAAGTTTAATATAAGGCATGTTAGCAATAGGCTAGCATGTCTTTATTTATGGTAAAAATTATTAATATATGTTAAAATATATATATTAATAAAAAATAGAGGTAAAAATGAAAAAACAAGTAATATTAACTGGTGATAGACCAACTGGAAAATTACATTTAGGACATTATGTAGGTTCATTAAAACAAAGAGTTGAACTACAAAACTCAGGTAAATATGATGTCTTTATTATGATTGCAGATATACAAGCATTAACAGATAATTTTGATAATCCCAAAAAAATAATTGAAAGTGTTACAGAAGTAATGTTAGATTATCTAGCTATTGGTTTGGATCCTGATAAAACATGTATATTTATCCAAAGCCAAGTTCCTGAATTATTTGAATTAACAATGTATTATATGAATTTAGTTACTGTAAATAGATTAGAAAGAAATCCAACTGTTAAAAGTGAAATAGCAGAAAAACAATTTGAGAAAACTTTACCTGCAGGATTTTTATGTTATCCTGTAAGTCAGGCTGCTGATATTACAGCTTTTAATGCTGACTTGGTACCTGTTGGTGAAGATCAAGTTCCAATGATTGAACAAACAAGAGAAATTGTTAGAAGTTTCAATAATATATATGGAAAGACATTAAAAGAACCAAAGGTATTACTTTCTAAAAATGAACATGAGAGAAGACTTGTTGGAATAGATGGAAATGCTAAAATGAGCAAATCTTTAGGTAATGGAATATATTTATCAGACTCTAAAGAAGAAGTAGAAAAGAAAGTTATGCAAATGTATACAGATAAAGATCATATTAGGGTTGAAGATCCTGGTAAAGTAGAAGGTAATGTTGTTTTTATGTATTTAGATATATTTTCTAAAGAAGATAGTTTTGAAAAATATTATAATGAATTTAAAAATCTTGATGAACTAAAAGCTGCATACCAAAAAGGTGGCATTGGTGATGTTAGAATTAAAAGATTCTTAATTGATGTATTAGAAGAGGAATTAAAACCTATAAGAGAAAGAAGAGAGATGTATGCTAAAGATATAGATGCATTATATGATATGTTAGAAAAAGGATCTATTAAAGCTAAAGAAGTAGCTAGTCAAACTTTGAAAGAAGTTAAAGAAGCAATTGGTATTAATTTTTTTGAAGAGAAAAAACCTTTAACAAAATATTTATTTTAATTCTTAATATATTGAATAATGAGAGTAATAAAAAACTAATAAAATAAAAAATAAATAAAGACCTATACTGAGAAGTATAGGTCTTTAATTTGTATGTAATATATAATACTTAATGTATGTTTTAATATCTAAATATATGTTTTAAATAAATTTAAGATATTCTTAAAATCTTTTTTGCTTTGTTTATCTGTTCATCTGTAGGTCTAGATATTCCTTTTAATTCATAATCTAAATTTAGCTCTTCCCATTTAAATTCGCCAAATGTTTCATATGGAAGTAATTCTATTTTTTCTAAATTGTTAGGATTTAAAGTATCTAGAAAACTTCTTAATTTCTTTAGGTCATTTTCATCATTTGTATATCCAGGTAATAGGACTTGTCTAATCCAAAACTTTTTATTAATACTATCTAGATATTGAATGAATTCTAATTCTAATTTATTAGAATGTCCACAAAGAATCTTACATTTTTCATCATCAATATGTTTAATATCTACAATGAAAAGATCTGCTAATTCTATAATTTCTTTTATATCATTATTTAAAGTAAACATACCAGAAGTATCAATTGCTACATGTATATTATTTTCTTTTAGTAATCTTATAATTTCTAATAAAAATTTTGGCTGACAAAGTGAATCACCACCAGAAAATGTAACTCCACCATTAGATACATCCATGTATTCTTTAAATCTTAATATTTTATCTAAAAGTTCTTTTGGAGTAATTTGCATACCTTTATTGAATTCCCAAGTATCTCTATTATGGCAATATTTACATTTAAGATTACAACCTTGCATGAATACTACAAATCTAATACCAGGTCCATCTATAGTTCCAAATGATTCATATGAATGTATACAACCTTTATTCATATCTACCTCTATTTTAATCTTTCGTGTATTGTTCTATTTATAACATCTAATTGTTGTTCCTTAGTTAGTTTAACAAAATTAACTGCATATCCTGATACTCTAATTGTAAGTTGAGGATATTTTTCTGGATGTTCCATTGCATCTAATAATAATTCTTTATGGAATACATTAACATTAATATGATGTCCACCTTTTTTGAAATAGACATCTAAAAGATTCTTTAGATTATCTACTTTTTCTTTATCGCTTTTACCAAGTGCTGTAGGTGTCACTGCAAATGTATATGAAATTCCATCTTTTGCATGTTCATATGGAAGTTTTGCTAAAGAGTTAAGCACTGCAAGTGGTCCATGTGTATCTCTACCATGAAGAGGATTTGCTCCAGGTCCAAATGGAAAACCAGATTCTCTTCCATCAGGTGTTGCACCTGTATTTTTTCCATATACTACATTTGATGTGATTGTAAGAATTGATAATGTATGTTTTGAATCTCTATATGTTTCATACTGTTCTAGTTTTTTGATAAATGTTTCTACTAATTCAACTGCTATAGAATCAACCTTATCATCATCATTTCCAAACTTTGGATAATCACCTTCAATTTCAAAATCAATAGCAATTCCATTTTCATCTCTTATTGGTTTAACTTTTGCATATTTAATAGCTGAAAGTGAATCTGCAACAATTGATAAGCCTGCTATTCCACATGCCATAGTTCTTAATATGTCCTTATCATGT
>CAZMFV010000013.1:16433-18583 GCA_964565695.1 uncultured Lachnospiraceae bacterium | reverse complement strand
TTATCTTTAGTAAACATTATAGAATTTGAAATTAAGGAATATATTATAACTCCTATTATAGCAGTAGCTATCAAAATTTCTTTTTTTCTTTCTTTTATAAATTCTAAAATCATATTATCCTTTCTTTTTTAATTATTTTTATTTTAACTTTTATATTCTTTTTTGTTTTTATATTTTAAATTTTATTTCATTTCTTTTGTTTTCTCTCTTCTTCTTTTGTTATTTATTTATTTATGCTATATTTAAATTATGAATAGTATTGAGTTTGCAAATTTAAATATTAATTTTTTAATTAGATTATTATTAATATCTTTAATAATTGTCTTAATTTCTATACCTATCTTTCCTATACTTTCACATGCTAATGAAGATTTAGATTTTGCTGAAGATAATCATTCTAGAGTCTCAATGGATATTGATGGAAATATCTATATGAGAGAAAATATAGATAAAAGAATCTTTCCTGCTAGTATGACTAAAATTGCAATATCAATTGTAGCTATTGAAAATTTAGATTTAGATGAAGAAATATTAATTCAAGAAAGTGAATTTAAAATTACAGATGATTATGTTCTAACACCTTTATATATTGGTGAAAAAGTTACAGTTAGGGATCTTCTATATGCTAATTTATTAAAATCAGGTAATGATGCATCAGTACAATTAGCTAGACATATTTATGGTGATAAAGATGAATTTATAAATGGCATTAATAAGTATTTAAAAAAGATTGGTTTAAATAATACTAATTTTACAAATCCATATGGACTTCATGAAGAAAGTCATTACACAACAGCATATGATATTTTACTTTTAGCTAAATACTCAATGCAAAATAGAATCTTTAGAGATATTGTAAATACTGAAAAATATATAATTCCAGAAAATGATTTTTCAAATGCTAGAACAATGTATAATACTTCTCTTTTTAATACTAAAGACAGTTCTTTATATGATAAGAATTTTCAGGGTGTTAAAACAGGTTTTACAGAAGAAGCTGGTGATTGTTTTGTAACATCTGCAATGATTAATGACAAAGAATTCTACTTCATATATACAGGTGCAGATTCACGTATAGAAAAATTTGTTAAAATTAAAGAAATGTATGATGAAACAATTTATATTTTTGAGAAAAAAGATTTTGTAAAAGCATATAATAAGGAAATAGAAAAAGAAAATAATCTACTACTTAATATGTCTCATATAAATTCTTCTTTGTTTTTTTCTACTTTTGATAAAGCAATTATAATATTATTTTCAATATTAGTTCTGTATTTAATATTTAGTAGAATCAAAAAGCCTAAAAAGAAAAAAAAGAGAAAAAAAAGAAAATAATTTATTAATATAGATATAATACAAAAAGAGGAGTTTTAAACCCCTCTTTTTTTAATATTTACAATATAACATGTTTTAAAATATTTGCAAATCTTATTTCAAACTATATTTATTCAACTTAAGATTTTTATTTGTTTATTATTTGTTCTATTTAATAAATACATTTATTAAATTATTATTGTACATGTATTTAATTATATTTGTTTTTTCAATATTTTCTAATATAAAGTCTGACTTTATAACAGGTAATATGAATTGTAACAGGTAAAGTATTAGGAAAGTTATGATCAATACTTTCAAAGCTTGTAAAACTGATCCTGATACGTAATTCAGCGTGTTAATAACTGGTAATACATCAACAGTTTTAACTATAATTAATTTTATCAAAGATAAAATTATATATAGCACCATAGACCATCCAATTATAACAATGCTTTGTACTGCAAATCTTGCAATATCATCTGAAACCTTTTCTACTATATTATTGTAGTTTTCTTCTTTAGCTTTATGAATTAGTTCATTTATTTTATTTGTAAATACTGGAAGAAATTCTCCATCATCTATTTTCTCTGTTTTCTCAATATCTTTACTTTCTAAAGTTTCATATACACCTTGTTTAATTCCTGCATGTATATTTGTATTATCGATAACCAAATCAGTAATCGGCTTATATGTAAAATACACAATAGGTATTACAATTATCATAATAACTAAACCTAGTACTACTTTAACTGCACCACTTTTATATCCTTGGTAAATAGCCATTGCTAATATTATTACAAATAATATATCTATTATAACTCCAACTAACATAA
>CAZMFV010000013.1:0-16333 GCA_964565695.1 uncultured Lachnospiraceae bacterium | reverse complement strand
TTTAGAATTCTAATATATGGAAACTATTCCTATATAATATCACACAAATTTTATCTGATAAAATTATTTCTCTAATTTCCTTGCTTGATTCATATCTTTTCTTTTCCCAACCATCTACACTTAATATTGCAACTTCTTGTCCTAGATTTACACCTATGTGATTATTAGAAAGTTTTAATTCTTTAGGAACAAATTTTCCAATTTTGTATATACCCTTTGGTCTACCATTATCATTTACTATTGTAATTTGATATTCATCAGCAAAAATTCCTTCACTCATTTGTTCTAATACTATAATATTTTTATTAGAATCAATATCTATAAATTGTGTATTATCTGAAATATCATAAATCTTTTCTTCAGAATCTAATGTATATCTGTATATGTCTTTAGCATATCTTGCTATAAGAACATCTCTACTTTTAAATTTAATGTCTACAATTAATTTGTTTTGCTTATATGTTTTAATTATAGATTCATCTGGTTTATTAATAGCTTTATCTATTGATACATATTTAATAATTGATTCAACAACTGGTTTTGAATAATTAACTTCAGCAATTGCCAATGTCTTATTATTATTAGAAATCTCAGCATCAACAACTATATTTGATGAAATATATATAACAAATTGTTCTTCACCTTCATTGCTTATTACTGCAACAATAGATTTATACATATTATTGCTTCCCATTACAACAATATATCCATTAGAATTTACATTAACATTATTTATATTAAAATCTAATTCTCTATTCCATATTATTCTATTATCATTTACAAAGTAAATTTTCTTTCCTTTTTTCTCAACTAATACTAAATGTTTTCCATTAACTTTAGCTAAAGGATTGGTCATAGAAATATTAAGTTTTTCATTTACACCTGTTTGTTCAACAGATTTTCTATAAACACTAAGTTCTCCTCTTTCTAATACACCTATGTTTTTATCATATGCTATTATGTCAGGATTATTCTGTGCATTTATAAATATTTCTGTAACATCACTCTCATCTATATGCTTTTTCAATATCTTTTGATCAATAAATAATCTAACATCAGGATTTAAAATATATACCAATCCTGATACAACTATTACAAATAATATTATCAAAAAAATACTTTTAAATTTATTTTTTCCTATACTAGTTTTCTTATTAGATTTTTTTCTTTTCTTACTCATATTATCAACTTTCTGTTAAAATTATATCAAAATCAATAAGAAATTAAAAGACTAAGTAGACATAAATTATTGAATTAATAGTTTTTTTGTGCTATACTTTATACAGTTAGTGGAAATAACAACAAGAAAGGAGCAACACATGTTTAATGTAGGAGACAATGTTTTTTATCCTATGCATGGAGCAGGCACAGTTAGCTCTATAGAAGAAAAAGAAATTTTAGGAAATAAAGTTTCATACTATACTATTGCATTACCAAACCAAATTAAGGTAATGATTCCTGTAGAAAACAGTGAAGCAGTTGGCTTAAGAGCAATCATAGACGAAGCAGAAGCTCAAAAAGTACTAGCAACTCTAGAAACTGAAATAACAGAAATGCCTGAAAATTGGAACAAAAGATATAATGAAAATAAAGATAGATTAAAAACTGGAAATATCTATGAAATCGCAGATATTTATAGAAATCTTAGTTTAAGAAATCGTGAAAAAAACTTATCAACTGGTGAAAAGAAAATGCTACTAAATGCTAAACAAGTATTAATTAGTGAATTATCTTTATCATCAAATCAAAGTTTTGATGCTATTAATGAAAGAATCGAAAGAAAATTAGATGAAAACTTTAATAAGCAAAGCGAAGAAGTTTAGGAGGAAGTATGAAATACCTTTGTACATTATGTGGATATGTTTATGACGAATCAATAGAATCTACACCTTTTAATGAATTACCAGATGATTATGTTTGCCCACTATGTGGAGCTGGTAAAGAAGCTTTTGAATTAATAGAAGAATAAGTTAAATAAACAAAAGAATAAAAACAAAAAGAGCAATAGCTCTTTTTTTATTTGTTTTATATTTTTATTCTCTTTCTAAAATACTGCCAATAATACCTGCATCATTCCTATGTTTAGATACTATAATATCAGGCAATGTAGATGAAAATCTTGGTGTTTTTTCTAATACTTCATTTAACTTTTTAAATATAATTCCATCATGATATTTTGAAAAACCTCCACCAAAGCATATTGCTTGAGGTTCAAATATGTCTATTAAACTAATTAATCCAATCGCTAAATATTTTATAAAGTCATCAATCTCATACTTTAATAGATCATAATGTTCATCAAAAAAGTTAGGATCATTATTATCAAAATTTATTCCATTTTCTTCTAAAATTGCATTAATTCTTGTAATTAAAGAACTAAGTGCACAATACTTTTCAAAACAACCTTTTTTGCCACATGCACATGGTATTCCATCAACAACTAATGTCATATGTCCTAATTCAAATCCTCTAGCTTTTTTAGGTTTTAAAAGTTTTCCATTCATAAAAACTGTAGAACCTATACCTGTTCCTAATCCTAAAAATATAGAATCATCATAGTCTTTTAGTACACCAAATTTCTTTTCGCAAAGTGCTGCAGCTTCATTATCATTTTTTAATAATATTTCTATTTCTTTATCTTTATTTAAAATATCTTCTTCTTTTAACTTATTAAGATAGTCATTTAAAAATTCTTTTAATGGGAAATATGAAATCTTTAAATTATTAGCATCTCTAACATCTTCATCTGTTACTTTTCCTGGCATTCCAATACCAATTGTTTTAATATCATTAAAAGAAAGCTTTTTTACTCTTAAAATATATTCTATACCATTTATAATACCAGAGGTTATAGCTTCTAAAGCTTTTTCTTCACTCTCTTTATCTTCCTTATATAAATACTTTTCCTTTAACAAAAGTATTTCTTCAGGATTATCAGAAGATATTAAGCCAACTGCAACATGAGTTCCACCTATATCAATACCAATTTTCATAATGACCTCCCATCATAAATTTATGATATATTATATTTTTCATTTTTTCAATTTAAAAAATAAAAGACAGAAATATTTATTTCTGCCCTCTAATATTTATAAGTGGAATAATCTCTAATGTTTTATATAATTAATAATTATTCTATGCTTTTTATGTTTTTGTTTTTTTATTTTTGTATTATTATATTACTATACTTTTTATTATTATGTTTCTATATCTATTTTTTATCTTATAAGTAAGCATCAAATAGGAAGTCACCCATGTACATCTCAATTGCAGGTACTAAAACAACTAGAACTAAGAAGATTAATACTGCTCCAACCAGGGAATAAGACAATTGAGGTAATACCTTCATAACTCTCTCTATCTTAAGTTCAACATCTTGGTCCATAATTTCTAAAAGTTTTTCCATCATTTCTGTTAAATCTGTTTCCATTCCAATTTGAAGCATGTCTGTAGCCATTGGTGTTCCAAAACCTGAGTTTTCAAAAGGCTCAATCCAAGATTCACCATTGTATATATTATTTAATGATTGCTCAATCATAGAAATCATAACTTCGTTTTTAACTATATTTCTAGAAACTTCTAAGGAGTCTTGTATTCTAAGACCACTTCTTAAATTTAGTAGAATAGATCTTACTAATTTAGAGAAGTCTAGTGAATATATTAATTTACCAAATACTGGAACTCTATATTTAAAACCATCCCACTGGAATCTTCCCTTAGGTGTTCTTATATATCCAAAAAAGCCTAATATCAGTCCTGCTATAATAACAGTAGGAATATACCAAGTTTCAGCAGTCCAATCTAGGAAATTAGAGAATGCTATTGTAAGTGCTGGCAATTCTTTTTGACCACCTACTTGTTCAAAAACTTCTTGAATTTGTGGTACTGCTATTAGTGTTCCAGCTACTAGCATTATAGAAACTCCTATAAACATTAATAAATTTGGAATAACAGCTTTTCTAACCTTAGTTCTTGTATCATGTTCTTTTTCAATATATTCAATAGCTTGATCAACTGATTCTATTAAGGAACCTGAAAGTTCTCCAACTTTAATCATATTGGCAACAATATATGGGAATTCCTTTGGATATTCATATAGCATTTCATGCATAAAATATCCTTGTTCAAGTCCAGTTTGTATTTCACCTAAGATTTCTTGAAGCCCCTTATTTTCTGTAGATTTTCTTATTGTATTTATTGCGTCAATATTATTAAAATTAGCCTTTTTTAATAAAAGGAAAGACTGTAAAAATATAATTACATCTCTATGTCTTACAGGTTGTAATAATTGATTAAGTTTATCTAAATTAACTTCTCTTTTACCTAATGGTACTCTTTGTATAGCAGCTTCATCTGTTGTAGCAACTATTTCATTTGGTTTTAAGAAAGAAGTATTAACCTTTCTTTTCTTTTCAATATTAATTTCAATAGGAAGTAATCCATTTCTTTTAAGAATCTGAATACATTCCACTCTTGAATTAGCTTCTATAACATTCTGATATATCTGACCATTTTTATCTGATGCAGTATATTTATAACTTGGCAAAATTCATCCCCCTAACTTTGATATCTTTTTATTTGAACAATTGTTTTTAACAATGTTTCTTGTTCTCTTTCATCTAATTGTAATTTTGCTGTATCTAAACTCATCTTATTATCAACAACAAGTCTTGCTAAAGCATCTGTCATCGTTTGTGAGCCATTGTCTGCTGATTGCATAGCATCTTCTATTTCTGATAATAGGAAAGTAGATTTTCTTATTATTGATGCTATCTTATTATTCATAATTAATATTTCAGGTACCATTGTATATTCATTTATATCTATTGGTACTAATTTTTGTGACACTATAAGTCTTAAAATTGATGATAATAGAAATTTAATATTTTGTTGTAAGCTTAAGTCATAAAAATTAATAATTCTATCAATTGTTTCTGAGCAAGATTTTGTATGAAGTGTTGCTATTACTAAATGTCCAGATTCAGCTATCTCAATTGCTGCTTCTATTGTTTCTTTATCTCTAATTTCTCCTACAACTACAATATCAGGATCTTCTCTTAGAGAATTTTTTACTCCTTCACTAAAACTAGTTATATCTTTTCCTGGTCCAACTTCTTTTTGAACAACTAAAGATTTATCTGATTTATGCATATATTCTATAGGATCTTCTAATGTAATAATTTTCTTATTAGTATTTTTATTAATATCATCTATTAAACAATTTAATGTTGTAGATTTACCAGAATTAGTTTTTCCAGTAACTAGTATTAAACCTTGTGGCAAATATGCCATTTCTCTTATTTTTTCAGGTAATCCTAAATCTTCAAATCTAGGAAGTTCATCCTTAATAATTCTAGCTGTTAATACAGGTACATTATCTGAATATGAAAGATTTATTCTAAGCCTAGTTCCTTTAACTACCATTGATGTATCAAGAATTTTTTCTTTTCTATATTTTTCATCTAATTTTAAATTTCCTACTAGAATATAATCATAAATTTCATACATATCACTTTCAGTTAGTTTTTTAAGACCAGGTGCATCCATAATTCCTGTTGCAATTCTAAGTTTAGGATATTCCTCTATCTTTAAATGTATGTCTGAAGCTCCATGTTTAACTGCTTCTGTTACTATTTTCTCAAAAATCATATAATCCTCTTTTATTTTTTATATTAATAAAATGCTAATTTATTATTTATTTCTTCAATAGTTGTTACACCTTCTAATACCTTTTGTATTCCATCAACTATTAAAGGTTTGTAACTTTTAGCTAATGCCATATTTCTAATAACAATTGTAGATTCATTTTCCATAACTGCTTCACTTATATCATCATCCATTAATAATATCTCAAATAAAGCAATTCTATCTAGATATCCAGTAAAGTTACATTTCTTACAACCCTTTGTTGTATAAGTCTTTTTGCCTTTGAAATCTAATTTAGTTCCATATGTTTTAACTGTTTTTTCCATTAATTCTTTTTCAGCATCTGTAAAACTTCTTTCAATTGCACAATGTGGACATACTCTTCTAACTAATCTTTGAGATATAGATGTAGCTAGTGTTGATGCAATATCATAGTTAGATACTCCTATTTTTCTTAAACGAGTAATAACTTCTATTGCATCAATTGTATGGATTGTAGATAAAACATAATGTCCCGTTTGACCTGATTGCATCGCAATTTCAGCTGTTTCACGGTCTCTAATCTCTCCAACTAGTATAATATCAGGATCTTGTCTTAGAACTGTTCTTAATGAATCAGCAAATGAAACATTTTCATCAATTTCAATTTGATTTATACCTTCAACTCTAATTTCAACTGGATCTTCAATTGTTGTAACATTTATTTCAGTATTATTTAAGAATTCTAAAACAGAATATAATGTAGTTGTCTTACCCTCACCAGTAGGTGCAGCAATTAGTGTGATACTGTTTCTTTTATCAAAGGCTTGTTTAACTAAATTTGGGTCATTAGGGAAGCCTAAATCAAATAGATTCTTAATACCTTGATTTTTCTTTAATAATCTAAGAACTATCTTTTCACCATGTACATTCTTTTGTGAAGACACACGAATATTGTACTCTGGATAAAGTAGAATTCTACCATCTTGAGAAAGTTGTTTTTCCTGATGCATATTTGAAATTGCTTTTAATCTTCCTAAAATAGTATTTTGCTTTTTCTTATCTAGTGTAGCAACAGTAATTAATCTACCGTCAATTCTATATCTAATTCTTACTTCATTTTCTAATGGTTCAATATGAATGTCACTCGCTCTTTTTTCCATTGCTGATTTAATTATTGTATCTATTAATGATGTAATATCTGATGTTTCATCAATATTAGTACCAGCAGATCCCTCTAAGCTTGTTATCATATTTAAAATATTACTTTCAAAACCAAGGTATGGTTCAATTTGGAAACCCTTACCCATTAAAAGTAATGTTATTTGTCTTAAAACCGCTTTATTATTCAAGTCTGCAAATGCAACCTTACATCTATCACCATCTATTTGGAATGGAATAGATTTAGTTTCTTTAGCAATATCTAATGAATAGAATGATCTTGGATTAATTGTTATTTCAGATGGTTCTAAAATAATAGTTGGATATCCTAAAATATCTTCCATTGCACTAGCTAAGTTTTTATCATCAGCAAAACCAAGACTATATATAATATCACCAAGTTTCATCTTAGGATGAACTCTTTGATGTTCTATAGCTTGTCTAATTTGAGAATCAGTTACAACACCTCTTCTAACTAATTCAACTCCTATAGGAATTTTAGCCATTTTATTCTCCTTTGTTTTCTTTTGTTTTCTCTACATTAATTGTTAAAATATATCATCCAATTCGTCTACATTTACCCATGTGCCTTCAAATTCGCCAAAGTAAATTGTTCCTTTTTGTTCAACTAATCCTGATATAACCACTGTTAAAAGGTCTCCATTTGGAGCAATAATTTCTTTTACAAAATCTTCCAATGCATAATTTGTTTTTCCAATTAAATACATAAAATATTCTCTGTCTTCATCCTCATCATACATAAGTGCAAATCTTGGTATCCAAACGAATTTATCATAGTCTCCATCTGAGTTCATTCTTCTTGCATATTTTTGTGTTGAGAGATCATCTAAGTTATACTCTCCAGTTTTATATTCACGCCATTCATCAATCATGTTTTCTGGAATTAAATCTTCATTATCATCTATTGCTTCAAAAGGCGATAAACTCGAATAATCAAATGATGATATTACATAATAATCATTTAAATTTGGTTTGTTTAATGGTAATACTTTGTCAAAATTTTTAACAAATGGGAAGTTTATTTCTTGAAACTCTCTTCCTAGCATATATTCTATTTTAATATTACCTTTTTTTCTAACTCCATAAAGCACAGCTTCTTCAGATGTTGTAGGCTCTTCATCTTCAATTTCTATTTGTAAAATAAATCCATCTGGTATTCTAACACCTAAAGATTCTTCATAATGCTCATTTGAGCTATCTTTTACTATTTCTATAAATTCTAAATATGGTATTGTGTTTATTTTTTCAAAAACTGATTTTCCTATAAGTGTTGCTTCAATTTCTCTATTTACCTTGCTTGTAGTTTGACTAATAATTGTTAATAATGAAATTATTATAGACATTCCAATAGTTATTACAACTATAGCAACTGAAATATCTACACCTGAAACACCTTTCTTATTAATTTCAATTTTCTTTTTTCCCATATTGTCCTTTAAATTATTTTTAAAACTATGTATATTATAAAAGAAGTTAAACCTATTATAAGCGCAAAAGGTATATGAATATCTTTATTAATATTCTTCATAGTAAGATCTTTTAATTTTAAGATTCTTCCTTTTGCAATACTTTCTTCTATAATTAATTTGTTTTCTACTAAATAAATTCTTTCTTTGTTTTTTTCCACTTCTACCTTTATTTCTACTTCTTCAGAATTCTTTTCTTTTTTTAGATTCTTTTTTTGTTTTAGATTCTTTTTTTGTTTTAAATACAAAATTAGATATATTGGTATTAAAATAGCTGTTGTTATAATTATTGTGTTTATAGGTATGTATATTGATAATATTACGAAAAACATTGCTAGTTTTAAATAATATTTCTTTCTTAGTTTGTGATTTTTTAATAATACTAAAACTATATATAGTAATATTAAAACAGTTGCTGATGTTAACATATATAAATAATTAACATTTGCATGAAGCAAATAAGTACCTAAAACATATAATATTGAAATTATAACACCGAAAGTCAATAATCCATCTTCTATCTTATATTTTTCCTTATCAATAAATGCAGTGATAAACATATAAGAATAGAACATTATAAATGTAAACATTTCAAAATTTTTAATAATTAATTCATTAATGCTTTCAACTTTAAAATAATCTAAAGAGTTGAAAAACATAACAAATATCATTGCGGTTAAAAGTTCTATCGTGAAATATTTTGCTTTAATTTTGTTTTTACAATATCTGCATTGTCCTTTTAAAAATACAAATGAAAATATCGGGAAAAGATCTATTAAATTTAATTTATTCTTACAATTAGGACAAAATGATCTTCCTTTAACTATATTTTTCTTTAATGGTATTCTATAAATTGCTAAAGTATAAAAGCTCCCAAATAAGGCACCAATAAGAAAAACTATTAAATTTATGACATATTCCATCGTATCTAGCATTCTTTTGTATCAACTTTCTAAACAAAGTACAAATACTTTTTTAAAAAGGGCATTCTTTATGCCCCAATTAAAATCGTACTTTAGTTATTTTATTCAATAACATATTCCGCTTTAAACTCATCAAAATTTAAATGGAAAGTTAGTTTTATACCTGATGTATCATCCTCAAGTTGAAATTCAGCTTGATAAACACCATTACTACCTGTTAAAGTAATTTTGCTAGCATCTACAGTATTGTATTCTTTTAGCTTATTACCAACTGCAGTACTACTATTGTAGTCAATAACGTTTGGATTATTAATATTAATCAGATCTGTTTGATAGTCAGCTAAAATAGCTGCACCTGCAGATTGCATTCTTTCACCAATTTGAGATAATTCAGATTTTACTTTACCCTCATTAGCTCTATTGAACATACTATTTTCTCCAATAATTAATGCAATTGTTACTGTAGCTAAAATTAATAGGATTACTATTGTTACTACTAACGCTACTAATGTTATTCCTTTCTTCATTTATTCCTCCTTATAAAGATTTTATATTTTCAAAAAATATACTTTATCATTTGTATAATTTTGTTAATATCAATTTAGTTTGCTTCTGTAATACTATGAGTTGTATTGTATAACTCTAGATTTAATATGTATTCTAGTACCCATGTACTTTCAGGTGGTTGATAAGTAAATGTATAAATATTGCTTGTTGAATCTTTTTTAAAGCTTGCAGGAGTAACTAGATGTTTATCAATGGGATTATATTTAGTAAGTAGACCTTCAATAGTGTCTAGATCTGCTCTTTGTGATGCTGTTATAATTTTAGATGTTGCATCCATAATTATATTTGAACTAGCCATTGTCATTCTATCAGCAATGTCATTTAATTCGCTTTTATCACTACTCTCTCTAGCTTTTGCAATAACACTTTTTTCACCAATTAATAAACTTATTGTAACTGTAGCTAAGATTAATAATATTACGATTGTAACCACTAATGCTACTAATGTTATTCCTCTCTTCATCTCTCACCTTTTTTTATTTTTTACCTTTATGCGAGGTTAATCCTCGCATAAAGTTTCTCTTTTGTATCTCTCTTGTTGTTTTTGCTTTAGTATATTGTCTATTTAATATATTCTTTTTACAGAATATCTAAGACCTTATTTGCCCATTCCTTCATCAGGATTGTCGAATATTTTTCCTCCAGCACTAGATCCTGAGCTACCAGAAGTAGAACTTCCTGAACTACCAGAACCTCCTGTTGAAGTAGTAGAATGATCTGCAAAAGGATTGCTTTTTCCTCTTTCAAAACTACCTGTAGAATTTAGTGAATTAATTTCTGCCTTTGTCATTCTATGAGTTTTAACAGCTGTTTGTGTATCAGCTTGGTTCACAACTTCTTCTAAAACTTTTTCAGCTTCTAGGCTTTTTGTATACTCTTGGGCTTTTGGTATCTTTTTCAAAGCTGGAAGCTTGTCATAAAGAACTATTCCCATTGTTATTAATATTACTATTAATATTAAAATTGATAATACTATTTCTTTAAATAATCTCATATTCCCCTCTTATTAATCGCTAATTGAATTATCTTCTGATCGTTCAGATGATTTAATATCTTCTTCTTCTTTTTCATCTTGTGGATTAATTTCATTACTATTATCTTCAACTCTTGGAGCTTCTACCTTTGGTGCTTCTGAGTCACTTTGGATGTCATCCATTATAGTCTTATAATTAAGTGGTACATTCTTAAAAGTAAATTCAGCAACTAATGTATGTGTTCTTCCTCTATCTGATTCATCTTCATCACTTGAACTTAGACCAACATCACTAGTTCTCATTTTAAAATCAGATATTTGAGCTGAAATTTCAGAATCACCTTCTATTTTATATATAAATTCAACTATATCTGTATAATCACCTAAAACAGTAAATTGTAGATTATATAATTTAAAATCATTTAAAACTTGTTCTTCTGCTCCAGGGAAAACATCTAATTTAAGTTCTAATCCATATTTAGTAGCATAACTACCAACTCTTCCCCAAATGAAGTCTAATTCAAAAACTTCAATCTGTACCTTAGATCCTTTAGCACCTTTTAGTTTAGCAGCTTCTATTTTAGCCAAATATTCTTCTCTAACTCCTTTTAAAGCTGAAGTTTCTCTTTCTAGTTCACTTTCTTTAGTAACATAGATATTTTCCTTAATATTGTTAATTTTTTCAATTTCTAAGTCTAAATCATTACTTAATTTACTAATATTTCTGTATCCATTAACATTAATAAATGAAGCCCCTTCTATAATTACATAAACAGCTAATCCTAAAATTGTTAAACTTGCTAATCCTATTAAAAATTTTCTCATGGTAAATCACCTTCTACTACAAGTGTTACAAGGTTTCCTGCTTTTTGACTTGTTGAAGTTTTTATTTTCATTAAAACTCCATTAGTTTCTAAAAGTCCTACAAAAAAACCTAATTGTTCATATTTTTCTGACTCTATAGTCATTGTTACATGACTGCCCTCTTCTTTAATATCTGTTACCTTAACTCTAACAGGAATATGATGTGCAACTTGATTTAAGAAATTTGGTAATGCATCTTTTCTTATATAAGAAGCATTATTCTTATTACCGCTCGAGCCTTCATCCATTTTAGAAAGTAAGGCATTGTACTCTTCTATTTTAGCCTTAACCTTTCCTATATCTGTATTTATTCTCCCAACTGCTTGTTGAGATTCTATAAACAATTTTTGTGTTTCAATTAATTTTTCTGAATTTGATTTAGTTAGCATAATAGAGATTGATATAAATAATATAAGAATTATAATTGATGTTAAGCTAAATCTAATAGCGAAACTTTCAAATGGCTGTATTTCTTGTACAAAACTATCCTTTATATTATCTCCAAGTTGAGAAAAATCTATATCCTTTAAATCCATATTAAGATTAATACTTGCTTTCTTAGCATAATTAGATTTAAATGACATAGTTTTACTATCAAAACCAAGTTCTTCTAATGCTAATGCAGATGCAGAATTTACATCAACATATTCTTTTATTGATAAATTTAAAGAAGTTGTGTCTAAAAAGAAAGGTTTTAATATTTCTACATCAAGCCCTAATATTGATTCACTAAATAGTAATTCAATATTACTAACACTTGCTCCAGTTCCTGTTAAATATATTTTCTTTATATTTAAAGGACTATCTTTTATATATGATTTAACTTCATTTATAATTTCATTTAATTCCATTAATATAACTGGAATATATGTATTTTCTTCCATATTTAAATTATCAGATTCACTTATAGGTACTATTGTATTTTTTAATACTTCATACGATTTTGGAATTGAATTTTCAATATGATTAATTTGATTAATAATAGCGCCAGTATTATGTTGTAATTGTTTTACTTCAAACACTTCGCCATCAATTGTTGAAGTTAATTCAGTTTTCTCTTCAAGATTTAAAATAATATATGAGCCTTTGTCTTTAACTAAATTAGTAACAGAAATACCAATAGGCATCTGTGCTGATGGCTTATTGGTTTTAAATAAATTAGCTCTTGTATCCATTGCAGTTAAATACTGTGAAGCATGAATTACATGTAATCTTTCAGAATCAACTGGATTTTTAGAAATAGTATATCCTGTTTGTAATAAGTTCTTATTAATTGAACTTTCAGATGCTAGTTCTTCAAATTGAAGATCAATACTTTTCTCATAATCTCTTTCATTTAATTTGGAAAAAATATCAAAATAGCTGTAGTCTTGATCAACTGCATTAACAACTATTGGGATTTTTTCACTATTAGTTTCTCTAACAATTTGTTCAATACCTTCAGAAACCTTGTTTGTATACTTTACACCATAGGCTTCAATATAGTATTTGTTCCTATTAGAGAATACCTTAGAATACTTTATTAAATTTTTTTCAACATATATACCTAAAGCAGTTCCCATAAACAACCTCTAATACTTTCTATACTATAACATTATATTTTAGAGGCTTCATAGTCAACGAAATTAATTGCCTCTTAATTTAAATGTAATATATTCGTAATAAAAAAAGTATCACAAACTGTGATACTTTAATTTTTTCTTGAGTTTTTGTTTTGTTTTTCTTCAAATTTTCAAAGAAATATTTTTATTCATTTAATTTAACTTATTTTCTTATCTCTTTTATAGTTTTTATTCGTTCTTTTTTGTATTTTTTATAATTATTCAAGTTTAAATAATTTCTAAATTGATAGTTGTAACTGTTTCTTCAGGTAATATTGCTGTATGATCTACACTTATATATGATAAAACATTAGATTCTATATAAGACATATATAATTTACCATTTTCTAAATATAGGTATATAGAAGGGAATTCAAGTTGTGATAATTGTTGAGCATATGCTGGAATATTTTCTTTAAATCCTTCTTTACTTAAATGATCACCATTAGGCAGTATGTAATTATTAGTTTTGCTTTTTTCTACTAAGTCTTCTAGCATTTTATTTAATAGTCCTTCTAAATTGTAATCAAAAAACGCAATAAAATCGTTGCCATCCAATACTTTGTTTTCTTTTAAATCAATATATAAAGTATTAATATTTTCAAATATAGGCATATCTTCAATATAGTGGGTTTCAATAGAATAAATTGCTAGAAGATCATCATGTATTTCAGCAATACTTTTTAATTCTTTGTTGTAGTATCCGCTATCATCACCTTCAATAAATTCTTTCTGACTAATCAAATACTCTTCATACAAATTTTCATCTAACTTTTCAGTAAATACAATATATTCATAACTATACTTTTTTTCTTCACTCTCATCTTCTTCTAATTTATTAATTTTTAAATAATCAGACAAATCATATTTATATAAAACTTTAGTTGTTTCTTTACCTGAATTGTTGTCATCTTTTTGTTCATTTTGTATACCTAAATTCTTTATTTTATATGATTTGTATAGATAAAGGCCTAATCCTAGCATAATTATTAAAACTAGTATTAGTACAGGTATTAATTTAGCCTTGTTTTTGTTTTTACTATCACTCATAGTAACTCCATTCTTAGTTATTTAAAATAAGTCTAATAAATATTTAGAATTATTATTTAATAACTATATTATATATTTTATTTTTAACATATATCTCTCTTACTATTTCTTTACCATCAACATATTCTTGTATCTTTTCATCAGTAAATATAATTTCTTTTATATCAGCTTCTTCTATATCTTTAGGAACTTCTACAACCTGTCTTAATTTTCCATTGATTTGTACTGCAACTTTCACATTATCTAAAACTAATTTAGATTCATCATATTTCGGCCATTCTTCTAAGAAAGTCCATGAATCATTCCCGATTCTATCCCATAATTCTTGTCCAAAGTGTGGAGCAAATACTGAAATTAATAGTAAAAAGTCATGAACAACATTGTTTAAAACTTCTACTTCTTCAACAGATTCTATTTCTTGTTCAAATTTAACCATTTCATTTGTAAGTTCCATTAGTCTAGCAATTGCTGTATTAAATTCAAGATTTTCTAAGTCGTCACCTACAGCTTTTATTACTCTGTTTCTATGATATTCTAATATCTTGATTTTTTCTTGATCCTTTGATTCTTCTATATCAAATTTAACTTTTCTTTTTTTAATAAATCTATCAATAAATAATTCAACTCTATCAAGATATCTAGACATTGCAGGAATTCCATTATCATCCCAAGGTCCACCCATTGTGAATGAAAATCCAAACATAAGATACATTTTTAAAACATCAGCACCATATTTTTCAACAAATTCATCTGGTGAAATTACATTTCCTTTAGATTTACTCATCTTATTTCCATCTGGTCCTAAGATTAAACCTTGATGTACTAATCTAGTAAAAGGTTCATCAAAATTTAGATATCCTAAATCTCTTAATGCCTTAGTTATATATCTAGCATATATTAAATGCATTGATGCATGTTCTTTTCCACCAACATATAGATCAACTGGTAAAAGTCTATCAACATCTTCCTTTTCAAAAGCTTCTTTATCATTATGTGCATATGGGAATCTTAAGAAATACCATGAAGAGCATACAAATGTATCTAATGTGTCTGCTTCTCTTTTTGCATCAGCATTACATTTTGGACATTTAGTATTAATAAAGTCTTCTGCTTTTGCAAGTGGTGATTCACCATCTGGGTTAAATTCAACATCTTCAGGTAATAATACTGGTAAATTTTCATCTAAAACTTCACCACAATTATCACAATATATTATAGGTATTGGTGCACCCCAATATCTTTGTCTAGAAACTAACCAGTCTTTTAATTTATATTGGATTGTTTTTTTACCAATATTATTTTCTTCTAAATAATCCATCATTTTTTCTTTAAATTCAGGAACATTTAAACCATTAAATTTCTCAGAATTCATTATTGCAGTATTTTCATTTTCATCAACAAATGCTCCAAACTCAGAAACATCTATACTTCCTTCTTTATTATTTACAACTTGAAGTATTTCTATTTCATGAGTTTTAGCAAATTCCATATCTCTTTCATCATGTGCTGGAACACCCATTACCATTCCAGATCCATAATGTGCTAAAACATAGTCAGCAATATATATAGGGATTTTTTTATTATTCACAGGATTAATTGCATATTTACCAGTAAACACTCCTGTTTTTTCTCTATTTTGAACCTGTCTTTCAATATCAGATAAATGGCTAGCCTTCTTTATATATTCAGCTACTAAGTCTTTTTGTTCTACTGTTACAAAGTCATACACATTATCTAATTCTGGTGCAATAGTCATATATGTAACACCATAAATAGTATCTGGTCTTGTTGTAAATACAGGTAATTTTATATTTTCATCTTCTTCTAGATAAAAATTAACTTCAGCACCTGAAGATTTTCCGATCCAATTTATTTGAATTTTCTTTGTTTCTTCAGGCCAATCTATTTTATCTAAATCTTCTAATAATTCATCAGCATAATCTGTTATTTTGAAAAACCATTGTTTAAGCTTTTTTCTTTCAACTTGTGTAGAACATCTCTCACAAGCTCCATCAACAACTTGTTCATTAGCCAAAACAGTATTACATGATGGACAAAAATTAACAGGTGCCTCTTTTCTAT
>CAZMFV010000012.1:7308-20285 GCA_964565695.1 uncultured Lachnospiraceae bacterium | reverse complement strand
ATTGAATGGAGGTTCAAATGCAAAAGACAATATTATCTAAAGTGATTGCAGTAATCCTATTACTATCACTATTACTACCAACTTTTGGTACCACTGTTATTGCTGTGGTTGAAGAAGTTGAGATTAATCAAGCAAATTTAAAAACATCTACTAGATTTGTTGATGCAAACATGGCTTTTTTAAGAGGAGATGAATCATTAGAACATGTTATAGCAGATGTTGGAGAGGAAGATCTGAAATTTAGATTGTATCTTGATTTAAAAGATGAGGGATATTTCAGAGGTGGAGAAATTAATATTTTAAGTCCTGAAAACTTAACATATGAATTTGTTACACCTGAGACTGATCTTGAACTAATCAATTATGTTGATAGTCAAACTATCTTGTTAAATCAGATTAAAGGAACTTCGGAAACATTTATTGAAATACCTTTAAGATATACAGGTGCTGACAATATTGATTCAAAAGATTTATTAAATAAAAATGATTTTGAATTAAAAGGTGAATATACTAATTCACAAGGAAGAAAGTATGATGTATATAAAAGAACTAATTTAAGTTTAAATTGGGTTGACAATAAAGAAGTTGAAATAAGCAATAAAGTTCAGAAATACATTAAATATGAAGTAGGAAAAGAAAAGGGAGTTGTTATCCAAAACTTAATTACTGTAAGTAATAAAGAAAAAGAGATTAATCTACCTATTCAAAAAGTTTCACTTGAAACTAATTTATTAAAATTAAATAATAAATTACCTAAGTCAGTTAATGTATCAGTTCAAAATGCGAAACTTTTAAATGATGAAGAAAACTTAGTTTTAGATAAAAAGTTATTTAACTGGAATGAAGCTAAAAACAATTTAAAGATAGAAGTTGAAAGTGCTAAAAATAAAGATGATACATATTCAGCTGGAAATGGTAATTTGGAAATTCTAGTTACTTCTTTCTATGAGATAGATAAAGACTTTACTACACATAAAGAAGAAATGAAGTTATTTGTTAAAGAATATGTTTTAACAGGTAATGAACAATTAACAGAAGTTCAAAAAGAAAACATTACAGAAATTGTTTTAAATAAAGAAGTAGGAAAATTAGTTGATACATCAGAAGTAAATGAAACAACACAACTTCCTAAAGGAATTCTTTATGTAAATACATTAGCTGGTACACCAACAGAAAATCTTGTAAAATCTAAAATGAAATTAGAAGCATCAAATGTTGATATTATTGACTATATAAAAATAGTAGAAAATGAACCTCAATATAATAATGGATTAAAAGAAAATAATCTAATATATAAAACTATAGAAATAAATAAGAAAGCTTTTACTGATCTTTTCGGTAATGGCTATATTGGAATTTATTCAGGAAATAAATTTATTGGAAATATCGATAAATCTAATAAAGAAGTAAATGGAAAATTAGTATTTGAATTTAAAGATAAAATTTCTAATATTAATATAGTAACTTCAAAACCTGAAAAAGAAGGTGAAGTATTCTTAGAATTTAATAAGGTGTTAAATAAACCTTCATATAATATAGAAAGTTTAAAAAATGTAAAAGCATTAAATCTTTCTAAGAAATCTTATGTAGTTTTAAATAATGAAGAAAAATTAATAAATGAATTAGCACATGGAATTAAATTAATAGATGGATTATCAAGTTTAGTAGTTAATACAAATGTAAAAGAATTATCTACTATTAAAAAGAATGAAAATGTAGAATTCGTTTTATCATTAAATAATGATAAAGTTTTATCAGATGTTTATGGACAAACAGTTATTGAAATGGTTTTACCAAAAGGAATTAAAGAATTTAGTCTTAAAAATACAAGCCTATTACATGGTGGTGGATTAAAGATCTCTAGTTCAAAAGTTGTTAAAGCAGGAACTCAATATGTTGTTCAAATAGTTTTATCTGGAACACAAAATGGAATAAGCAAAGGTCATTTAACAAATGGAACAAGTATTGTTTTAAATACTGATATTATATTAGACCAATGGTCAACATCAAAAGATGCTAATTTTGACATTAGATATTCTAATGCATTAGCAACTAATTATAGACAACCAGTTCAATGGGGAATGAGTCAAGTATTCTCGAATTTTGCTAAATTTGGGAATGGACATACTCAAGGAACATTTAAATTTGTTGCACCAAAAGGTTTAGTTTTAATTAATGAATTTGAAAAATATAATAAGAAGAATGAATCAGTAATTTCAATTAACCAAGGATATAAAGAAGGAACTCTTGATATCTTATCTGGTAAAAGAGTTGTTGAAGGAACTACTTACTTATTAAATAATAGTGAAGCAGATGCAGTTGCACCTTCTGTATTAGGAAGAATACCTAATAAATTAAATAAAAATATATTTAGCAATGAATCTTTAGGTTCAACTTTTGATGCTAAATTGGTAAAGCCAATAGAAACAGAAAATGGAACAGGAACAATTTATTACTCTAATAATCCAAATGCTACAAATGACTTAAACAATGTAAGCAATGGTTGGAGTATTCATATGACTATAGATGATGTTAAGTCATATTTAGTTGTATTTGATCAAAATATATCTAAGGGTCAATTAGTTAAAATAAATTATGCAATAGAAATTCCTGAAAATTTAGAACACAATCAACAAATACAAACATACAGTTTAGTTGAATTTGGAATACCAAAGGGTGATAAGATTTCAAGATATTATCAAATGGCAAGTCCAGTTGCACTATCAACAGGTGAAGGTGTTCAATTAGATATAAATATAAAAGCAGACAAAAATAAAATTGCAGAAAATGAAGACATAACATATACATTAAATGTAGCAAATAGAGCAATAAAAACAGATGCAAAAAATGTAGAATCATTCTTTAAGATTCCTAAGAATTTAGAATTTAAAGGAATAAAAGATACTGCAGTAAAGACAGCTCTAAGATTCTCTAAAGATAATAGTGGAGTATATATAACATTAGGAGATATTAAAGCTGGCAACTCTATTAGTAAAGACATAGTATTTACTGCTAAAGAAGTTAAAAATGAAGAAGAAATAGAATTAGTTATTAATACAGCAGCTGATAACTTTAAATTAGTAAAAACGGAAAAAGCTATAGGTAGTCAAATTGAAGGTACAAAACTTTCAATAGTAGTTAAGGATTTATACAATGAAGAAAATCCAACTGATAGAACAAGATTAAATATTTATCCAAATGAAGTTAAATATTATGAAGTTAAAGTACTTAATAATACAGGATATTCATTTGATGATGTGAAAAAAGAAGCAACATATGGTGATATATTTGGAAAAGTTAATTTAACTGTTCAAATACCATCAGCATTAGAATATGTAGAAACAGAAAATTCTCTAGTTAAAGTATTAGAATATAATAAGATAACAAATGTATTAAAACTACAAGTAACTAGTGATGAATTACTACAAGAAGATTCAGTTACATTCTATCTACCACTGAAAGTGAAAAATTCTCTTCCAATGGAATATGATAGAGAAGTAAAATTATCAGTACTAGGAACAACAATAACGAAAAATTCAAAAGAAAATATAACAAGTCAATCAAATGTATTAACAAATTATATTGCTAATACAATGATAAATGATGAATTAAAAGTATATAAATTAGGAGATAGTGAAAAAAGAGTTTTAACAGAAATTCAAGAATTTGATGACATCATACTTCAATACACTTTAAATCCTACATACAATCTTTTACATGATGACTTTGAATTTGAAGCTCCAAAGGGTGTTATAGTAAAAGGAATATATACTACAATGGGAGAAGCTAGCAATCAAACATCATTCTTAGTTGGTGGTAAGGCAGACGAAGGAAAAGACAAACATATATATAAATACCCTATTGATGTTTTTGCATATGAAAAATTCAATATATATGTACATTTACATGTTGAAGGAATTGAAGAAGCTAGTTCAAAAACACTTTCATATAAGATAGGAACATCAAAATCAAAACAAACTAAAAACCTAATTGTTAGAAAAGGTAATATTCAAGAAGAAATAAAGAACCTAGTTGAATTAGGAAATCTACACCTATCTCCAAGTGACCAAAAGAAATATGGAATAGGAACAGATGCTAAAGCTGTAGCTAAAAATTCAGTTTTAGGTAAGGTTTGGTTAGATAAAGAAAATAAAGACTATATAGGAAGAGTTAATGTAGAATTAATTGACAATGAAACTAAAAAAGTAGTTGCAAAAACAGTATCAGATGAAGATGGAAGATATCAATTTGATAATGTAATTAATGGAGATTACTCAGTATTATTTAAATATAATGAAGAAAAATATCTTCCAACAGCTTATAATGATGTTGGAGATGCTGAAAACAACTCAATTGGATTAAATGTAAATCTTGGTGAAAAGATTGAAAGAAGAGTTGCAGTAACAGACGGAATACAAGTTAATTTTGCAAGTGTTAGAAATGTAGACTTAGGACTTGTTGAAAAAGAAAGCTTTGATCTAAGCCTAAGTGGTGAAATTACAGAGATTGAAGTTGTAGACAAAAAAGAAGAATCTAAGACATAT
The DNA here is from genome assembly GCA_964565695.1 of uncultured Lachnospiraceae bacterium. Lineage (GTDB taxonomy): Bacteria > Bacillota > Clostridia > TANB77 > CAG-508 > CAZCCM01. The sequence goes on along the minus strand of CAZMFV010000012.1, from coordinate 15,741 downwards.
AATTTTAATGACAGACAAAATGTTAAACTTGAATTAGATAGAGCCTTATTAGACAACTCAAATGTATCAGTTAAATATATGTTAAGAGTTAAAAATGAAGGTAAATTAGAAGGTAATGTTTTAAGAATTAAAGCATCACTTCCTAAAGGAATGAATTTCATTCCAGAAAAAAATAAAGCATGGGAATTAGATGGTGAAGGCAATCTATATACTAATAGCTTATCAGTTAATGTACTAGAAGCAGGTAAAAGCTTAAGTATACCTTTAGTATTAGAAGCAGACTTTAATAAAGAAAATATAGGAATGACTGTATTAGAAGCAGAAATAGTTGAAGCTTCAAATAACCTAGGTCTTTCTAACAAAGACTTTAATAGAGGATTAGATAGCTTTACTAATGTAGAATTAATCCTAGGCTTAAACACAGGAAAGAAAGTAGCTTATACTTTACTATTGCTAACAACATTAGCGGTTGCAGGTAGCATGATCTTCCTCGTGTTAAGAAAAGTAAATGGAAAGGAGATTAAATAATATGAAGAATATAAAAGTATCAAATATTAAAAAAATAATTATATTCACTTTATTAGTAATAGGAATCATATTAGTATCTCCTCTACTAAATAAAGAGATTTATGCAAAAACAGGACAACTACCTTCAACAATATCTAAAGATGCACTTTTAGATATTACAGGCAGCTATGCAGATGAAGTTAGTAAGAAATTACATTTTGCAGAACAAAAATATTCAAATTCAACAATGTATAAAAGAAATGATGACTTCATTAAAAGTGGTAAAGAAATTCTTCCACCTGTTAGAACAGGAGATGAATTCTGGACTGCAAATGTAGAAGAATATCTACAAGAATATGATGACAATTATCATGTAGATGTAGATATAAGTAAAAAACTTGGAAATGCTGGTGAAACAAAAATAAATGCACATGGTAATAAATTAAGCCCATTTGTTTTCCAAGACTTAATGAAATATTCAGATGTATATTGTGCTTTTAAAGGAATGAATATGTTCCAACAAGTTTCAGATATTGCTGGGACTTTTGGATTAGTTGAAGGTTCAAACCTAGCTAGAAGACTGAGAGATTACTCAACACAAAGAAGTGCAGACTTAGGTAGAAGATCTAGTAGAGATGAAGCATTCTTGAGATTTAGCAATGGATTATCAGCAGCAAGAGCTCCGCTAGATGAGTATGGATATAGATATAAAGGTAGCACAACTGGTGATGTATATACACCTACTGCAAGTCAAATGAAGGATGTATTCAATTATGACTATCCAGGCAGTGTTAGCAGACCATCATACCCATATGCCATAAAAAAACTTCCGATAGATAAGCAAGTCGAAAGAGATTCTATTGTACCATGGAGAGGACCTACTCAATACACAGACACTGGTATTGGTGCTATAAGTATGGATGACTTAATGAAGTACCAAAATGGTAGAGGTGTTAGAAGACAATTATTTGATGATGCTGTACAACATGCTGTAGAAGCAGAAGTTGGAAAATTCTATAATCCTAATAATATTATTAGCACAAGTTTAAATACTATAACAGATTCTGTTGCAGACGTTGTTGGACAAGTAAGAACAGATTCTCACTATGAACTTCATGAAGGGAATGTATTACTAACTCCACAAGCTGCATATGCACTTGCAATGGCTCCTAAGAAAACAGTTTATCCATCAATTGCACAACAAATATTATGGACATTAACTGATAGTAAATATAGAGATTTAGCATATGGAAGTGGATATCCAGTAACTGATTATAAACTAAATGAAAGAGATCATAAAGAAGCTATAAAAATAAAAGAAATGGCAAAGGCTTTTGAAGCACATTACAAAAATTTAGTTAAATGGAAAAATAAAAATAAAGAAAAAGAATATAGACCTGAATTTTTAGAAACAGAAAGAGATATTATATTTAATGCAAAATCTTCTAAATATGAAGGAGGTTCTTGGATAGTAGGACCATATAAATTAGACTATCTATTAAGTACAGTTGAACAAGATGATGAAAAACTATATTTTGCTGGAATGTATGACATGATAATAACAGGAAAATATGTAAGCTCAAATGGAACAACTTCAGTAAGAGAAATAAAAGAATGGTCATTCTTTGTACCATTAAGCACAACAGGTAAAGGTTTGACACCAGGCGAAATAAGTCAAGGTGTTGAAACAACAGACTTAAAATATGGAGTTCCTGAACCAAATCAAGAATTCTATATAGAAATACCATATGATGAAAATTTAATTGCGATTTCTAAATTAAAAGCACGTTTCAAAGCTTTAGATTATGATGTTCGTGGAAATTACTATCTTGGTGTAGGTGAATATATTAATTTTAGAGTTGATATAGCTTTAGAAAGATATAGTAGAATTGCTAACGGCTATATAAATGTTGCCCCACCTAGAGTGATTAGTTTTACGATGATAAATTCTAATACTGACATTGGAAGATTAGTTTTAGAATTTGATTATGTACCATATTTAAATGGAAGATATACAAGTCCATTTGTCCATCTAGATGGTGGTGGACCACAAGCGTATCAAGGCTGGGAAAGAGTGGCAGGTCATGGTAGAAAAAGAATATCTACAGACATTCCTTTTAGTAAAAAAGATTATCAAAACTTTAATAATTTAAATTTCTATTATGAAACAACTGCTGTAAACGGTGAAAATTATTATAATAAATCAGTTGTTGGTGGAATTTTCGACCACATAGCTTTTTCTAAGGGAGATAATACAACTATTGCATTAAGTTATGAGCAAAAACAGAAATATCCAACATTAAAATTTGATCCAAGCCCTAAAAGTAGTGGAAACAATTATATAGTATATACTAATATAAAATCTTTAAATAACTATAATAGCGGTAAAGACTATCAAAACATACACACAATTCCAAAAGGTGAATCTGAAAGAGAAGTTAAGTTTCACTCTGAAGGTGGACAATCTATAACATTAAATGTACCTCCTAAAGATTTAACTATAACAGGATTTGAGCATTCTACTGATGAGAATAAATATCAAGTTAGAACAAATTTAAGTACTACAAATAGCGAAAATGGTGGAAGAGCGTATACACATACTTTTAATAAATTAGCTAAATCTAGAAGAATTTATTTTACAGCAGGAAATCAAGAAAAATCTTGGTTAATTCCAGCTTTAGAACCAAGTGGTGGATCACCAGGTGGACCAGGACGTCCAGATGACATGGTTATACATAAAAATAAAACAATAGAAGAAATAACAGGTAGAACAAACAACCATGCAAGCGTTGTTGACATGCAAGGTACAGCAACAAGTTATGGTAATGAATACATTTATGAAAACTACACATATGTTTTACACAAGGTTCCAGAATTACTTGTAGTTCCTAGAACTTCATTAGGTAAATATCCTTCACAACCTCAACTAACTGTTAGAGGGGAAATGTTCTATACATATGGTGATGCAGAACTAGAAGAAAATATTAATACACCAAATGATCCAGCATTCCTATTACCAATTGGTGGTAGAGTTTGGGAAGATGAAACTATAGGTGACAAACTTGCAGGATACAATTTTATATTAGATAAAAATGATAAAGCATTTAAAGATATTCCTGTAAGAGTAAATAGATTAATCATTAGAAATAGTGATTTATCAATTGTTGAAAAACAAGAGGCTAGAGTATTTGAAAAAGGAAAATATACTAAGCCTTTAGGTAGAGATGATATAAAAACAGACGACAAAGGTGTTTGGGGTAAATATTATCTAAGAGACCTAGGATTTACAAAACAAGATAAAGATAAAGGCTATAATAATAAAACACATATTGTTAAATTCGAAGTAGAATTTGAATATGATGGTCTTGAATACATGCCAGTAACACCATTAGCTACTTTAGATAATGATGCTGCAAAACTGACATTAAGTAATGAGCAAAAAATAATCAATGATTCTGCAGGAGCAGAAAATATTGATCAAAGAGATCAATTTAATCAAGCAGTTGGTGAGATTCAAGGTAAAGAAGATATGAAATCAAACAGAGAAACTACTGGTAAGGCAATTGGAGTTTCTGTATCTGGAAATCCAAGCCATCTATCAGGTAGTGACATTGACCTTAAATATAAGGGTGAATATGATGATCATATAAATAGAACTAAATCTAAATTAGAAACAAAGCTACCAATGACTTCATCAATCTTAAATAGTGGATTACTATATCCATTAGGAGATGTATACTCTATAGATGTTAAGCAAGCTATGAAAGATCAGTCAGCAACAACAGGTGCAAATGGAGCATATGATTTAGTAATAGTAATGGATAATACTAAAATTAGCGAATTCCAAGGTAAAAAAGGTGTTACGATACAACCTGGAAAAGACAATACATCAATAGTTATATTCCATGAAGCTAATACACATATGGAAAACATTAATTTAGGATTAATGGAAAGAAGGAAAATTGATTTAGAATTAGAAAGTGATTTAATGCTTTCAGTACAATTTGTAAACAAAAAAGCTTTAATAAATAACTATGGAAACAAATACGAAATTGATAAAAATGAAAATCTAGTAAGTAAATACAATGTAAATTCAGATGATATTCAATATCAACTAGATGTATACAAGGCAGACTATATTTATAGAACTGCAATGTATGAAGATCCTGTATTACAAGAATCTTTACAAGCAGAAGCCGAAAGACTAAAAGACAAGAAGAATGACGAATCGGGAAGAGAATTAGACATTTACTTACAATACAAGCAATTAATAACAAATCAATCACAGATTGATCATGCAATAATAAGTGGTCTAAATATGTACTATGACAAATCATTAGTACCTGTTCTAGATAAAACTATAATAAAAGAAATTGACGAAGAAGAAATTGATGGAAAACAAGTTACAGGAAAAACAGCAGTAGCAGGTAAAGACGTAGTAATAGGAACACCAGAATACAAGATTGTAAAAACATCAGTTAATCCATATAGAGAATTTGGAAAGATTCCAGAACTATATAAAGAAGACATGTATACAAAGATAGCATTAGAGGGTGGATATAATTGGGCTAAAGATGACTCTAAAGATATTGGAGAACTTACATCTTTAGATAATGGAAGCAATATATTACTACCATCTGGAAGAAGATTAGAAGTATTAACTAATTTCAGAGTATTAAATACAGCAGACTTTATAGAAAGTGGAATACAGCTGAAAAATGCAATTGTAACTGGAAACAAACATCACTTAACAGAGATTGCAGGATATGTAACATATAATAAGTTTAGTGGAAAAGTGAGTGGTAAGATTGACTTAGACTCAGCTCCAGGAAATATAAATTTAGAATTACTGAAATTTACTACAGCATCATTTAAAAATGATACTAAGCAAGACTTCTCATTCTTAGAAGATGACTCAGCAGTTGCACCAATTATAGCAATTGAATTAACTGAGGGAACACCTAGAATTGTAAGTGGAAGAATCTGGGAAGAGAAAAGAAATACTCAAGTTGCAAGAGTTAATATGGGTGACGGAATATTTAATGCATCACAAGGAGAAAAAGGTATACCTGGAAAAGTAGTAGGATTAGAAGAAAGAGTTTCTATTAGAGCTACAGACTTAAGTAGTAATTATAAGAGAAGTCAAAAATTCAATAATAAGATATTGAAAAGTGAAGACTACTATGTAGACATTCCGTATATCTGGAATGATAAGGTTCAAGATTCAGGTGGAATCATTTCAATAGACAGTTTAAAAGCTAGAACTGGATTCCAATCTTATGTAAGAACAAGTGAAGAAAAAGGTAAAGAAGGAGAATATGTATTCACTGGAATACCTGCAGGAAACTTCGTAGCACAACTACCATACATATCAGTTGGAAACGAGAGTACTGCACAATTAGATATAAACTTAGGAAATGGAGTAATTGAAACAACTCCAATAGTAGACATAGATGAAAGACATGATTCACCACAAGTATATAATGGACAAGACTTCAAAGTATCGATATATGATGGTGGAAATATTGACACAGTAAATGAAACATGGATGCCAATAGAACCTAAAAAAGATCATTCATATGGTAGAGACAGTGAATATCAAAGATTTGTACTATATAATAATACAAGAGTAATAGATGGAGCCAAAGGACATAGTATAGAAGTTCTAAACTTAGGACATGATGAAATTGAAAAAGCTCCACCATTAAGTGATGGTACAACTATTAAAGAATACATTGAATCAACAGCTAATATGTTAGCAGAAACACCAGTAATGAATCTTGGATTAGATTACTATAGCCATGTAGACACTGAAAATACCCTGTATGAAAAATTCGAAGGAATATTCGCACTACCAGGTATTACAGCATATGGTGGCAAGATAGATCCAGATACAGAAAAAGATAGAACTAAATTAAGAGGTTACTCTAATGTTAATATAGCTTTAGAAGAAAGACCGAAAACAAAATTAGTTTTAGATAAAGAAGTAAGTAGATTAATCTTAAAGAGCTCAGATGGAACAAAGATTGTAGATGCAAAATACAATACAACATATGATGATGAAGGCGTAATAATTCCAGATGTAGACAAAAAGGTTATGGCAGATGAAAAATCAGACAAAAAATTAGATGCTACAAGAAGTACTGCAAATGGATATTCAACAGCTGAATATGTACTACAAGTTAAGACAGAAGTTGATAAAGAATCAATAAATGGTGATAAGGTAACTCCTTTAAATACTATGATTTATACAACTAAGAAACCATATTGGGAAGAAGATGAATCACCAAGCGGTCTTTACACAAATGCAAGAGGTTGGGAAAACATAGATAAAAAAGATAATATCACTAGAAACTCAAATGGATATATCCACTTGAATTTTGATAAACAATTATTATCTGACACTAATATTGAAATAGAATATCAAGTACAACTATACAATTTAGGTGAAGTTGATAGAGCAACAATTCAGGATGAATTTAAAGGTCAAGATGAAGATGAAGCTCTAGATGAAGAAAGAATCGCAAAATATGTAGGAGTAATAGCTAAAGGAAATGAAAAATGGTCTAAATTAAACCATGAAAAAGAATCAGATGAATATGGATTTGGAAGATTCTTTGGTAGAGGATATTACACAGGAAAATATACTGAAGACAAAACAGCAACAATTGGAAGTCATAAAATGTATGAAGAAACAGTTGCTAAATCTACAGCATTAATGGTAATAGACTATGTAGACAATAGTGCAGTTAAAGACGATTTACAAAATGATGATTGGGCACAAATTAAGAGTCCAGACGAACTTGAAAATACAATAGCTGCATATGATGACTCAGGAGTTAAGACATTTGAATTAACTACAAGCAATATGGCAGACCCAGATGGAAAGTCATACTTCAAGACAGGTGGTTCAAACATCTATGTAAATGAAAAAATGAATACAGGATTGGTTCCATTCTATGAATATATTACAGCTAAGGATAGAGGAGAAGCAATACCTGATCCATACAACCTAAGCTCAACTATAGCAATTAAGAGACTGTCATCAGAACAAGCAGATGATGATCTAAGCTTTGATAATATTGCGGAAATAGTAAAATATACTACAGATACTGGAAGAAGATCAACATCTTCAACACCAGGAAATATTAATACTAGATTATCGGAAACATTTAAAGGCCAATACTTAGAACCAGATACAGGATTAGCACTATTAGTAACAATTACACCACCAACTGGATTAAGTGAAGCTCAAAGAACAGTAATATCAACATTAAATATTACACTAGCTGCAATGGCAGGAGTAGCAATCATAGCAGTAATTACTAAGGTAGCTATAAATAACAAAACTAAGACAAATAGTAATGATGAAAATCTAGAAGCTTAAGGTAAAAACAAGAATAAAAAAGCATAGGAAACTATGCTTTTTTTATTCTAATAATATAAAGATGCTTAAACATATAACTTTGACAAGCATATAGATAGAGTGATAAAATTATAATGTATAAAACATATGGAGGGAATTATGTTTAAAAGAAAAGATGGTGTTTTAGTTCATGAAGTAGACCCATTATTCAGAATTATACCATTAATAATGAAAGAAAGATCAGATGCTCAAGTTTTCTATAATTATGATTTACCAATTGCAAGTATTGAAGAATATATAGAGAAACAAAGAGAGAAAGGTGTTAGAATTTCTTATCTACATGTTGTGTATGCAGCAATGGTTAGAACTATTGCAAAAAGAGAAAAGTTAAATAGATTTATAATGTCAGGAAGAGTATATAAGAGAAATGACATTATCTTAACAATGATGGCAAAAAAGAGTTTATCAGATGATGCTCCTGAAACAAGTTTAAAAATTAAATTTGAAGGTAATGAAACTATTGAAGAAGTAAAAGAAATATTAGATAGAGAAATTGACAA
>CAZMFV010000012.1:0-7298 GCA_964565695.1 uncultured Lachnospiraceae bacterium | reverse complement strand
GTTTCTAAATGCGACTGAAAAATCATGATAATCGACAATTTTAAAGTTAAAGAAGAATCAAATGAACAAGATAAATTTGTTTCAATGGCAGCAGGAATTCCTTTTTGGTTATTTAAAGTAGGTGTTAATACATTAATAAGATTAGATAAATGGAATCTCTTACCACAGTCTATTATAGACTTTAGTCCATTCCATTCATCAGGCTTTATAACAAATGTTGGTTCAATAGGATTAGATTCAATCTTCCATCATATATATAATTTTGGAACAGTTGGAATATTTGTAGCAATGGGTAAAAAGAAAAAAACATATATATATGAAGATGAGAATTTAAAAGAAGAAAGAGCAATTTCATTCTCTTTTGTTTTAGATGAAAGAATATGTGATGGATATTATTTTGCTAATTCAGTTCGTCTATTTAATAGATATTTAAAAAATCCAGAATTATTAGATGTAAAAGAAGATTTAGAAGATGTTGAAGACATAGTAGAACAAGTAGCACCATAAAAATATAGATAAATAAACAGAAAAAATACAGACTAAAAATACAAATAAAAAGAATAAAACAGAGTTTAAACTCTGTTTTTTATTATTAATAAATAAGCTTTTCTAGTAAAAATTTTACTTGAAAATATCGCTTTATTTATATATAATAAATTCAAGGTGAAAAAATGTACGCATATATAAAAGGTGAAATAATCCAAATTACAAAAGATTATTTGATTATAGAAAACAACAACATAGGCTATATGATTTATATGTCTGAAAGGTCATTAAATCACTTTAATGAGGGAGATATGGATGTAGTAATACATACATATCAAAATGTTAAAGATGACGAAATAAGCCTATATGGATTTAAAAATGTAGAAGATAGAAGTGTTTTTGAAAAACTTATTACTGTAACTGGAATAGGTGTTAAAACAGCTATTAATATATTGTCTAAAATAGAATCATCAGAATTTGTTTTAGCTGTAATTACTTCAGATTTAGTTAAATTAACTTCATTACCAGGAATAGGTAAAAAATCTGCACAAAGAATAGTATTAGAATTACAAGACAAGTTTAAAACAGAAGAAGCTATTTCTACAACAGAATCAAATGTAATGAGTTATGAATTATATGAGGAATTAGTATCTGCTTTGCAAATACTTGGATATACAACAAAAGAAATACAAAAGATTGAAGGAAAGATAGATGAGGGCCTTGATATTGAAGAAGCTTTAAAACAAGCTTTACAAATATTATCATAGGAGAGAAATGAAACAAAGAGAACTATTTAAAAGTTTAAAAGAAGTGGAGATAATTCTAAAACACACAGATCCAAAACTAGCTAAAAAAGTACCAGCTAATTTTTTAGAATTTATGAGTGAATGTAAAGATGATACTCATCATTTTCGTATTGACCCTAGAAAACCTTTATCAGAACAAGAATTGATGTATGAAACTGTAATAATATTATCAATTATATTAAAAACTTCATGGGTTGATAAAAAAACTTTGAAAGAATTCCAAAGAAGATACAATGTTGGTGAAGCTCAATTTAAGAAAGATCAGAAAAAACAAGTTCAACAAATCAATGATGAAATGCAAGCATTGGTTGTTATGAAAAAAGATGGTTTTATGAAGAAAATATTCAGGAAAATAGGAAATTTCTTCGGTGTTAGAAAAACCAAGATACGTTTACCTGATTAGGAGTTGTTATGAAGAAACAAAAGAAAAAAGAAAAAAAGAAGTTTTCGGAACTATCTGAAAAAGATTTAAGAAATAGGTGGATTATGATATCAATTGGATTACTTGTCTTATTGTTATTAGTAACCATACTATTGATTTTCTTTTTTAGAGGCAAGGTAAACATACCTGGAGTTCCTAGTTTTGCTAGACCTGATGTAATAAAAGATTCAAATTCTGGTTCTAGTGAAATAGGTGAATATAATAAGAAATATATAAATAAATATAATAATTATGATTTTGATAAATTTTATCAAAAACAAATTTCGAAACCTAAAAAGGATGAAGAGATTGCTGAAATTCATTTAGCAGGATCTAATAAAACTATTAAAATAAAACTATTTTCTGAAGAAGCACCTGAATTAGTAAAGCAATTCAAAACACTTGTTGGAAAAAAGTATTATGATAATAAAACAATGGGAGTTGAAACAAATAAAATTGCTAAAACTCTAATTGTGGATGAATCAATTGAATTTGATACAATCTCTAATGATAAAAGTCAATTAAGTGATGATGTATTAAAAAATATTGAATCATGGGAGATGTTAGAAGTTAAATCACATGAAGTATTACCATATAAAGGAGCAGTATGTGCTGACTTTTTAGGAATAGAAGGAAAGAAAATATCTGCAAATTTCTTTATAATGAATATTGAAGCAAATAAAAATAAGAATATAGATAATTTACTTATACCAAGACAATTAAAAGAATTGTTCAAAAAATATGGTGGTGATCCAAGTTTTACAAGCAGCTTTTCACAAGTAAAAGAAGAACTTGAAATCAATTATCAAGCTAATCTAATGGATTATATGCATCATCCTACATTTGGACAAGTTTTTGAAGGACAAGAAATTATTGATAAAATTACAAAAACAGATCAATCATATACAATAGAAAAAATAGAAATTGTAAATTACAAGGAGTAGAAATGAATAAAAATAAAATAATAATAGGAATTTTAATATTTGTTATAATAGCAATGCTAGGTTTTATGACATTTCTTTTTTTAACAAAAGAAGAAGGTGAAAAAGAAATCTCTAAAAAGAAAGAAGAATTAAAAGAAGAAGATATTGATGTTGATGCATCAATGGCTGAATATGAAATTTTTGATAAACCAAGAATGGGTGATGAAGTTGCTATAATGAAGGTTAAAGATCTTGGTGAAATAAAGATGAAATTCTTTAGAGAAGTTGCACCAAAAGCTGTAGAAAATTTTATAGGACTATCTAAAAAAGGATATTATGATGGAGTAACATTTCATAGAGTTATAGATGATTTTATGATACAAGGTGGTGACCCAACAGGAACAGGAGCAGGTGGAGAATCATTCTTTGGAACAGATTTTGGACCTGAATATAAGGAAGGATTTTTCCCATATAGAGGAACTTTAGCAATGGCTTCAAAACCTGGTATAGAAAACTCACTATCAAGCCAATTCTTTATAGTACAATCTGGTCCAGAATCAGTAAGAGAAGAATATACTGCAGGTCTTCCTGAATCAATTAAAAGACTATATCTCGAAAAAGGTGGAGTACCTAGCTTATATAATGAATATACAGTTTTTGGATTTGTTTATGAAGGTATGGAAATTGTTGACAAAATAGCTAAAACTCAAACTAATGAAAATGATAAACCATTAAAAGATATAATTATTGAAAGTGTTAAAATTATAGAATTAGAGGAAGATTTTGAATAAACAACCTTTAGCATTTAGGATGAGACCCAGAACTTTAGAAGACTTTATCGGACAAGAGCATGTCTTAGGTAAGGGTAAATTATTGTACAATACTATTATGACTGATAAATTATCAAGTGTTATAATATGGGGTCCTCCTGGATGTGGAAAAACTTCTTTAGCAGAAGTTATTTCAAATACAACTAAATATAAAACATATAAAATAAATGCTGTTACTTCAGGTGTTGGAGACATTAAAAAAGTTATAGATGAAACTAAAAATTTGTTTTTAAACCCTGAGGGTAAGAGCATTTTATTCATTGATGAGATTCATCGTTTTAATAAGGCACAACAAGATGTATTATTACCATCTGTTGAAAGTGGAGAGATAATCTTAATAGGAACAACAACAGAAAATCCATATTTTGAGATTAATAAAGCCTTAATATCTAGATCAATGGTTATAAAATTAGAAGCATTAAAAAAAGAAGATATTATAGAAATCCTTAAAAAAGCACAAAAAAGTGAAAGAGGATTAAAATCTTTTAATTATAAAATAAATGATAAACAATTAGAATGGATTGCTGAAATATCACAAGGTGATGTTAGACATGCATTAAATGGATTAGAGATAGCGGTACTATCTTCTAAAATTGATGATAATAATATTATCAGAATAGAAGATGATGTTTTAAAAGAATCGTTTCAGGAAAGAAAACAGATTTTTGATAAATCTGGTGATTCTCATTATGACACTATTTCAGCACTTATTAAATCAATAAGGGGATCAGATGAAAATGCAGCAGTACATTATTTAGCGAAGGCAATTGAATCAGGAGAAGACCCGATGTTTATTGCTAGAAGATTAGTAGTACATTCTGCAGAAGATATTGGACTTGCCAATCCCAATGCTTTAATTCTTGCTACAAATGCAATGCAGGCTGTTAAAATGATTGGAATGCCTGAAGCAAAATATATATTATCAGAAGCTACAATATATTTAGCTAAGTCTAAGAAATCTAATACTGCATATCTAGCAATTAATAAAGCATTAGAAGATGTTAAAAATATTGATACAGGTTCTGTTCCAATGCATATTAGAAATGCACCTATAGAGCAAATGAAAGACTTTGACTATGGTGTTGGATATAAATATCCTCATGATTATAAAGATGGTATTGTAGAACAACAATATCTACCGGATAAAATAAAAGATAAAAAATATTATATAGACAAATGGGGGAATGACAAATATGACTGATTTCCAAAGGGAAATTTTAAAAGAAAGAGATAAAATATATTTTCATTATGAAAAATCTGATGTAAGTATTCAAATGAGTGAAGTTGAAATTAATAATGAAATCAAAGAAGTATTAAATATTAATTTAGAATATATTTATTATTTTGATTCATCATTAATTAATTTAAATGATGTAATTCAAGGAATAATAAATAAAGGAATAATTACAGATGATTATTTTAAATCTGGAATATCTAAAGAAGACTTTGAATTTAAACATGAAATCAGTTTTGAAATATTTTTAGATGAACTAAAAAAGAATGAATATTTAAAAGATTTAAATTCTGATGAAATAGAAGAATATATAAAAGCTAAAATTCATTCGAAGTTTTTTAAAGAAATGGTTTTTAATATAGGTTTAGTTGAAGCAATATCATATTACAAAATATATCCAGCTAAACATTTCGTTGTGACAGGAAGTCTAGATGAATTTCAAAAACAATGGTGGAAAAAACTTTTCTATAAAGGACTTGGTGAATACAGATATTTAAATAGTTTATTAAGTATTGAAGAAGATAAATTTTTAAAGATAATATCAAATCCTAAACTTGATGAATATACAATGAGAGATGAAGATAAGTTAGGATATTTAAATATAGAAAATGAAGGATTTTTAATACCAATTGGTGGTGGCAAAGATTCTGTTGTAAGCTTAGAATTATTAAGAAATTTTAGAAACGAAAGTACAATCTATTCTATAGATCATAAGGGTGCAAGAGTTTTAACATCTGAAAAAGCAGGTTTTTTAGAAAATGAAGTAGTAAAGGTAGAAAGAAAATTTGATGATGCATTAGGAAGAAGAAATGAACAAGGTTTCTTTAATGGTCACATTCCTTTTTCAGCAGTATTAGCATTTACATCAGTATTAACTGCATATATCTTAAATAAAAAATACATACCATTATCAAATGAATCATCTGCAAATGAATCAACAGTTCCTGGTATGGATATAAATCATCAATATTCTAAATCAATTGAATTTGAAACTGATTTTAGGGAATATATGGATTATTTAAATTCAGATATTGAATATTTTAGTTTATTAAGACCTTTAAATGAAGTTGGAATTGCAAGACTTTTTGTTAGATATGAAAAATATTTTAATGCTTTTAATTCTTGTAATGTAGGAAGTAAAGGAGATGTTTGGCATTGGTGTTGTGATTGTTCTAAATGTCTTTTTGCATTTATTATATTAGCTCCATTCTTATATAAAGATAAATTAATTGAAATCTTTGGATGTGATGTTTTTGAAAATGAAAATCTTGTAGAAGATATGTTTAAACTTATTGGTAAAAGAGATGCAAAACCATTTGAATGTGTTGGTACACAATCTGAAACGAAATTTTCTCTAGATGAATTAATGAGAAAATTAAATGTTGAAAATATAGAGTCTGGTAAATTACCAATTCTTTTAGAAGAATATAAGAAGATTTATTTAAAAGAAATTGAAAAAAACAAAGACTATATTAATTTATACTATGTATATAATAATGATAATTATGTACCTAGTTTTTTAGAAGATATTATTAAAAAAGAAATTCAAGGAGAATAGAATGTTAGAAGAATTACTTAAGTTTTTAGAAGATAAAAAGATATTGATACTTGGTTTTGGAATGGAAGGACAAGCTTCATATAGCTTTATAAGAAGACATTTCAAAGACAAGAAAGTATATATAGCAGATCAAGTTGTAATAGATGAAGATTTAAATGATAATACTAAAAATGCATATAAAGATGAAAAAAATGGATTGGTTGAATTTAATTTTGGTGATAAATACTTAGATAATTTAGAGAATTATGATTTAATTTTAAAAACACCAGGTCTTTCTTTTAAAGATGTTAATATAAAAAAGATAAAAGATAAAATCTATACATCTATAGACCTATTTTTGAAATATTACAATATTGTAACAGTGGGAGTTACTGGAACTAAAGGGAAAAGTACTACTTCATCACTAATTTATCATGCGCTTAAAAGTGATGGAAGGGATGTATATTTATTAGGAAATATTGGAATTCCTCTTTTTGATGAAATAGAAAAAATAAAAGAAGACTCATATGCAGTAATAGAACTATCATCACATCAATTACAATTTATGGAATATACAACAAGTATTGCAATATTAATAAATGTATATCAAGAACATTTAGATCATTATGAATCATATGATGAATATAGAGATTGTAAATATAATATATTTACAAATGTTAAAAATATGAAAAAAATAAATCCTGATTTTAAACAAATTCAAATATATGGTAAAGAAACAGATGCAATGATTGAAAAGAAATTTGAATATAATGATGAAGCAATCTGTGTAGATTTAGAAGATGAAAGCTATAAACCATTCCTTAAAAATTTAAATTTAAGTTTAAAAGGAAGACATAATTTACAAAATACGATGTTTGCATTAATAGTTGCAGATCTTTTAAATTTAAATATGCAAAAAGCAATAGAAGGTGTGGAGAATTTCACAGGACTTTATCATAGACTTGAATATATTACTGAATATAATGGAGTTAAATATTTTAATGATTCAATATCTACAATTCCAGAAGCAACAATTGTAGCTATTGAAACATATAAAGATA
>CAZMFV010000011.1:0-20423 GCA_964565695.1 uncultured Lachnospiraceae bacterium | reverse complement strand
GCACTTATGGCAGCAGGTGTTCCAATAAAAAAACCAGTAGCAGGAATTTCAGCAGGATTATTTACTGCAGAAGATGGTAGCTATAAGGAAGTAACAGACATTCAAGGAATAGAAGACTTCTTTGGTGATATGGACTTTAAAGTAGCAGGAACAGTTGATGGAATTACAGCAATACAAGTTGATATTAAAAATGATGGATTAACATATGAGCAAATAGAAGAAGCATTTGAAAGAACATTAGTAGCCAGAAGAGATATTATAAATAACTCAATGGTAAAAGCTATTGAGAAACCTAGAGAAGAAGTTTCTGATTATGCATTAAAGATTAGTCATACTTCTGTTGACCCAACAAGAATTGGAGAACTTATTGGACCTGGTGGAAAGAATATTAATAGAATAATCGAAGAAACAGGAACAGAAATAGATATAGAAGATGATGGTAGAGTTTTAATATATGGTGATAATAAAGAAAACTTAGAAAAAGCATTACAAATGGTAGAAGACTCAGTTAAGACTTATGAAGTTGGTGACATAGTAACAGGTACTGTAGTTAATATAGTTAAATTTGGAGCATTTATAGATCTAGGTGGTGGAACTGAAGGATTACTACATATATCTAAAATCTCAAACAAGAGAATTAATAATGTAGAAGATGTTCTGAAAGTTGGAGAAGAAATTACAGTAAAAGTAGCTGAAGTTGACGATAATGGTAAAATAGGATTAGATAGAAAGTCATTATTTGAAGAATAGGAAAAAGTAAATGGAGTATATAAGATATATTTGGCAAAAGAATATATGGAAAATAGTAGTATTCACTATAATACTAATTTTATTAATACTTGGACTTAAATCATATTTAGAGAAAAATGATAGCGGAATAGGAAAATCTTTTCTTGTAGGAGAATATAGTAAAAAACAAGATACTGAAAAAGACTCAAGTGAATCATATTTTTCATTTGATTACTTTAATAAAGAAAAAGATATAGATGGAGAACATAAATCTGTTGTAATTTCTGAATTAAGAAATTTAAATAAAGAAAGACTAACAAGTACTATATCTATACTACTAGTTTCAACTGCTTTTTCAGTATTTATATTTTTCGTTATACCAATATTGTTTAGAAATATATTTGTTAATAAAACAAATTTACAAAAAGATTTAGAAATACCTTTTTTAGCATATTTTAACTCACATTCTTCTATTGATAATAAAATGGAATATAAGAAAGAGAAAATTAAAGAAGCTAAAGAAGAACAACTTGGTGAATTAATTGCTAAAATTTTTGCTAACACTCTAATTAAAGATAAAAAGACATTATTATTTATATCTGATGATTTAAGAGATGATAAAATAGATATATTATTTGAATTATCTAATATGTTATCTAATATAGAGAAAAAAGTATTAATACTTGATCTACCTTTAGAAGATTCAGAAGAGATTATTAAAGTTGAAAAACAAGAAAAGAAATCAATTGAAAAAGAGCAAATTAAAAAACTTACAACTTTTTGTGATATGCTAATTTGTAATAATGAAGAAAAGAGAGAGAAAGAAATTTCTTTCTTTACAACAATAGATAAAAATGTTAACTATGCTAAGTTTACTTTGCCAACAGAAAGTATTGAGCAAATTTTACTTAAAGAAGATAAAATTTTAGATGATGAAACAAAAAATAATTATGACTACATTTTAGTTAATGGTGTTGATAAATTAGATCCTGAAAGATATTTACCATTAGCTGATAAGTTTTTAAATACTATTATTTTAACTAAACATTTTAAAACAGATGTTGAATCATTAGAAAAAGTGAAATGGGATATTGCTAATACTGAAGCTAAAATTGCAGGTATTATAATAGTTAAAAATGAAAAATATAATAATTAGAGGTAAAAATGGGGAAATTTAAAATTGAAAAAAGAGTTTCTAAAGACGAATACTATTTAGGAATTGCAGAAGCTGTTTTAAGAAGAGCTACATGTTTGAGAAGAAGATTTGGAGCTGTAATAGTTTCAAAAAATGATGAAATTATTGCAACTGGATACAATGGCGCACCAAGAGGAAGAATGGACTGTTTAGAAAAAGGCTATTGTAATAAAGACAAACATAAGGAGAGTGCACATTCTTCATATAATACTTGTATGTCAGTACATGCA
Source organism: uncultured Lachnospiraceae bacterium (assembly GCA_964565695.1). Taxonomy (GTDB): domain Bacteria; phylum Bacillota; class Clostridia; order TANB77; family CAG-508; genus CAZCCM01. The sequence continues at coordinate 18,269 of CAZMFV010000011.1, read as the reverse complement.
GAAATGAATGCAATAATATCAGCTTCTAGAAAAGACATGATGGGTGGGACAATGTATCTTACAGGTAAGAGATTTGCAGCAGGAAAAACTGTAGATGAATTTCCTTTTACAGAAAATTGCGTACCATGTGTTATATGTAAAAGACTTATAATGAACTCAGGAATAAAAAGATTAGTTACAAAGGGATTAAATGATGAAGGAAAAATAGAAATAAATGAATTCATTGTTGATGACATTCCGCTTGAAGATGAAATTATAATTTAAAATATTTTAAAAGCTACTATGTAGCTTTTTTTATATTTTATCCTAATATGACTTTTAATATATATAAATAAGAGATATAATATTTGATAAACAATAAAGAAAATATAGACATAATATAATAAATTAAAGGAGGTATTTTATGGATAATGAAAAAAATACTGACATTCCATTAGAAAATATGGGTAATGATTTAAAAGGAAAGAAAAACAATAAGGTAATTATTTTTTTAGGTATAGGACTGATAATCTTAGTTATTATTGGAATTGTTATTGCACTTTACCTTAAAGGCAGAGATGTGGAAGAACCTAAAAAGGTAGAAATAGAAGATTTTGGCAATACTGATTCAGGAGATGAAAACATAACAGAAGAAGATAAAGCTGTTATTGCTTTATCTGAAAATAGAATAAATGTAGGTACATATGGATTTAAAAGTATGGAAGATGTTGATGAATCAGATGGAGCAGGAACAAATACTAATTCAAATGTAATATATATTTCTGAAGGAGTTTTTGAAATAGAATTAATTTCAAAAGGGAGTGTGTTAATACATATAAATGATGCAATGGGAGAATTAAAACTAAAATATTTAATATCTAATAATCCTGAAATATCAGAATTTCAAAAAATAACTGAAACATACATACAACCTGGAATGTATATAAGAGTAGAAAGTATACCTGGAGTAAATAATACAGGAAGTGCTGATGTTGCCTTAAGAAAATTAGACAAATCTTTAGATCTTGTTTCTAATAAAAAAGGTGAAGCATATAGTTTAGAAGCACTTGGTATGAACCAATTTTATACAGTAGGAACAGACATTAAATCAGGTAATTATGATATAGAATTAACAGAGGGTGATGCAGGTGCAATATATATAGAAGATCTAAATGGTAATATTAATACTGAAATTGCTATTTATTCATCTGAAAAATTATTTAAAGATGTTAAATTAAATGATGGCGAAAAAATAATATTTAAAACACTTGGACCACCAATGGGAGATATTACTAATAAATATAAATTTATATCTGAATAACTATATAAAAGCAATAACTACTAATTTTTAAAATTATAGAAAAATCTGTTGACAAAAAAACAGATTAGAGTTATACTCTAGAAGTGAGCGATGAAATATGATGTGGCTGCACCTAGATGCAGGGAACTCATATGGAGTAGCTAGGCAAAGACCTAAGCGAGAAGAGATATAGAACTAAAATATCCATTCTTATGGATATTTTTAAATAATAAGAATAAACACCCGGAACAGTTCTTACTCAATTCTTGGTCTAAGAAGAACAAGGAGGAAACATGGCAACAAAGAAGAGAAAAGAAAAAATAAGAATAAGATTAAAGGCTTTTGATCATGAAGTTTTAGATCAGTCTGCAGAGAAAATAGTAGAAACAGCTAAAAGAACAGGAGCAGAAGTTTCAGGTCCTATTCCACTTCCAACAAAAAGAGAAGTGATTACAGTAATTCGTTCTCCACACATGCATAAAGATTCGAGAGAACAGTTTGAAGCGAGAACACATAAAAGAGTTATTGACATACTATTCCCAACACCAAAAACAGTTGAAGCATTAAATACATTAGAAATGCCAGCTGGTGTTGAAATAGAAATTAAAATCTAAAAAAGATTTTACGAAAACCAAGCTTGAGATTCAAGCCAATAGTTAGGAGAGAAAAATGAAAAAAGGAATTATAGGTAAAAAACTTGGAATGACACAAGTTTTTGATGAAGCTGGCAGAGCAATACCTGTTACTGTTATATTAACAGGACCAGCACATGTAGTACAAATAAAAACAGAAGAAAAAGATGGATATAATGCAGTACAACTTGGAATGCAAGAATTAAAACCACAACATATTAAGAAACCTATTAAAGGACATTTTGATAAAGCTAAAATTAAACCAATGAAATATTTATCAGAATTTAGATTAGAAGATATTTCTAATATTAAAATTGGGGATGTTTTTGATGCAAGTCTTTTTGAAGAAGGCGAAAAAGTAGATGTTCAAGGTATTTCTAAAGGAAAAGGTTTCCAAGGTGTTATTAAAAGATATGGACAAAGAAGAGGTAGAATGTCTCATGGTTCAAAATTCCATAGAACAACAGGTTCAATTGGAGCATCAGCAACACCATCTAGAGTATTTAAAAACAAACAAATGCCTGGACAAATGGGTAGAGATGTTGTTACAACACAAAACTTATTAGTTGTAAAGGTTGATACAGAGAAAAATGTAATTTTAGTAAAAGGAAGTGTTCCTGGAGCTAAAAATTCAATAGTAAAAATTAAGAATGCAGTTAAAGCAGCTAAATAATAGAAGGAGGAAGACATGCCTAAGGTAGATGTATACGATATAAAAGGTAATAAAACTAAAACTTTAAACTTAAAAGATGAAGTTTTTGGAATAGAACCAAATGAAAATGTTGTTCATTCTGTTATAGTTAATTACTTAGCGAATCAAAGGCAAGGAACACAAAGTGCCAAAACTAGATCAGAGGTTCGTGGTGGTGGTAGAAAACCACATAGACAAAAAGGTACAGGAAGAGCAAGAGCAGGAAGCATTAGATCACCTATATGGGTTGGTGGAGGAGTTATATTTGCACCTAAACCTAGATCATATAAGTACAAAATGAATAAAAAAGAAAAAAATCTAGCTTTAAAATCTGTTTTAAGTTCTAAAGTTCTAAGTAAAGACTTAATAGTTGTAGACAAATTAGAATTAAAAGAAATTAAAACTAAAAAAATGGTAGAAATATTAAAGGCTTTAGGAATTGAAGAAAAGACATATGTTCTTTTACCAGAAGCAAATGAAAATATTTATAAATCTGGAAGAAATATAGAAGGACTTATAATTGGAAATTTAAATATTTTAAATATATATCACATGGTAAATAATAAAAAATTATTAGTTACTGTTGATACTATTAAAAAACTAGAGGAGGTATATTCATAATGATAGCAGAAAATATTATATTAGCACCGATTATTACTGAAAAATCGAGTGAACAAATCGCATATGGGAAATATACTTTTAAAGTTGATAAAAAAGCTAACAAACAACAAATTGCAGAAGCAGTTGAAAAATTGTTTGATGTAAAAGTTTTAAGAGTAAACACTATGAATATGGAAGGGAAGCTAAAAAGACAAGGAAGAACTGAAGGAAGAAGAGCAAATTGGAAAAAAGCAATTGTACAAATTGATCTTTACCCAGAAGAAGTTAGCTACCTTACAAAAGGTGGAAAAGAGAAAAAAGTTACTAAGAAATACAATAGTGAGATTGAAGGTTTCTTAGGAGTATAGTTATCTAGAATAAACTAGGAGAATAAAAGGAGAAGAAGAATGGGAATAAAACATCATAAGCCAGTAACACCTTCATTAAGACATAGAACAGATCTAACTTATGAAGAAGTAACTAAGACTAAACCTGAGAAAAAACTATTAGCACCTATTAAACAAAAAGCTGGTAGAAATTCTTATGGTAGAATCACTGTTCGTCACAGAGGTGGTGGGCATAAAAGAAAATACAGAATAATTGATTTCAAAAGAAGAAAAGATGATATGTATGCAACAGTTATAGGAATAGAATATGATCCTAATAGAACTGCAAACATAGCTTTAATAGAATATGAAGATGGTGAAAGAGCATATATCATAGCACCAAAAGGATTAAAAGATGGAGATAAAGTTATCTCTGGAGAAAAAGTAGATATTAAAGTTGGTAATGCAATGCCAATTGAAAATATACCAGTTGGTACTTTAATCCATAATGTAGAATTAAATCCTGGACAAGGTGGGAAATTTGGTAAATCTGCTGGAAATGCTGTTAGATTAATGGCAAAAGAAGGTAAGTATGCAAATATAAAATTACCATCAGGAGAAGCTAGACTAGTATTATCTAAATGTAGAGCAACTATTGGTGTAATAGGAAATGCAGACCATGAAAATGTTGTAATTGGGAAAGCAGGAAGATCTAGACATATGGGTAAAAGACCAGCTGTAAGAGGTTCTGCAATGAACCCAGTTGATCACCCTCACGGTGGTGGTGAAGGTAAGTCACCTATTGGTATGCCTAGTCCATTAACCCCATGGGGTGTTCCAACTCTTGGATATAAGACTAGAAAGAAGAAAAAACAAAGTGATCGCCTTATTGTTAAAAGGAGGAAATAATGAGTAAGAAAATGCCTTATGTGGCACCAGAACTTATAAAAAGAATAAATAAATTAAATGATGATGGAAAGAAAGAAGTTTTAAGAACTTGGTCTAGATCATCTACAATTTATCCTGAAATGGTTGGACATACTATTGCAGTTCATGATGGTAGAAAACATGTTCCAATATATATTTCAGAAGAAATGATAGGACATAAATTAGGAGAGTTTGCTCCTACAAGAACATTTAAAGGTCATTCTGGAGACAGAAAGAGCCAAGTGAAATAGGAGGACAATGTGGCGGAAAAGAAAGATACTAAAAAAGAAGAAGTTTCTAAAACAACTGAAAAAGTAGCTAAAAAAGAAGTTAAAACAGAAACTAAGACAAAAACTGAAGCTAAGAAAACTACTAAAAAAGTGGCTGAAAAGAAACCAGCAGCCAAAAAAGTTGAAACTAAGAAAACTGAGAAAAAAGTAGAAACAAAAAAAGCTGAAAAGAAAACAGAAAAGAAAGACAATAAAAAAGCTGAAAAAAAGGCTGACAATAAAGAAGAAAAAGTTATTGAAGCTAAAGCATCATTAAAATATGAAAGAATTGCTCCAAGTAAAGTGAATATTGTTGCAAGGCTAATTAGAGGGAAAGATACAGATGAAGCTTTAACTATTTTAAAGTTTACAAATAAAGCGGCATCTCCTATACTTACAAAATTAATTGAATCAGCAATGGCTAATGCAGAGAATAATCATAGTATGAATAAAGACAATTTATATGTTTCAGAAATACAAGTTAATGTTGGACCAATACTAAAAAGAATGAGACCTAGAGCAAGAGGTTCAGGATTTAGAATAAATAAAAGAACTTCACATATTGATGTTGTTTTAAGAGAAAGAGTATAGGAAGGAGAAATAATGGGACAAAAAGTTAATCCACATGGATTTAGAGTAGGAATAAATAAAGATTGGGATTCAAGATGGTATGCTAGTAAAAAAGACTTTAGTGATTTTTTAGTAGAAGACTATAAAATGAGAGAATTAATAAAATCTAAACTTTATTTAGCTAGAATTTCTCATATTGAAATTGAAAGAACTCCTAATGAAACTAGAGTAATTATTCATTCTGGTAGACCAGGTGTAATAATTGGAAAAGGTGGATCTGGATTAGAAGAACTTTCAAAAGAACTAAGAAAGAAATTTGGTAAAGAAGGAGTTGAAATTAATATATCAGTTGTTGAAGTTAAAAAAGCAGATTTAAATGCTCAATTAGTAGCTGAAAATATTACTTTCCAACTTGAGAAAAGAATCTCTTTTAGAAGAGCAATGAAACAAGGAATGCAAAGATCATTAAAGGCAGGAGCAAAAGGTATAAAAGTTTCTGTATCTGGAAGATTAGGTGGAGCAGAAATGGCTAGAACTGAATTCTATAAAGAAGGAATGATTCCACTTCAAACTATTAGAGCAGATATTGATTACGGTTTTGCTGAAGCTTATACTACTTATGGTAAACTTGGAGTAAAAGTTTGGATATATAAGGGAGAGATTTTATCTAAAAGTAAAGAACTAAAAGGAGGTAATGAAGATGGCCTTAATGCCGAAAAGAACTAAGTATAGAAAACAAATGAAGGGCAGACTTAGAGGAAAAGCTATGCGTGGTAATAGAGTTACATACGGACAATATGGAATGGAGTCATTAGAGTTAGGATTCATTACTGGAAATCAAATAGAGGCTGCCAGAGTTGCAATGACTAGATATATGAAGAGAGGTGGAAAAGTTTGGATTAAAATTTTTCCAGATAAACCAATAACTAAAAAACCTGCTGAAACTCGTATGGGTAAAGGTAAAGGAAATGTAGAATATTGGGTTGCTAGAGTAAAACCAGGAAGAGTTATGTTTGAAATAGCTGGTGTAAGTAGAGAAGTTGCACAAGGTGCTTTTGATAGAGCAGCATATAAACTACCTGTTAAAGTTAAATTTGTTGAAAGAAAATTAACAAAGAAAGAAATGAAAGAACTTGAAGAAGAGGTAGAAAGAGAAAGATTAAGACTAGAAGCTGAAGCTGAAGCAGAGGCAGAGGCGGAAGCAGCAGCTGAAGCAGCTGGTGAAGTAACAGGGGATGCAGAAGTTGAATCAAGTGAAGAAACTGTAGAAAAGGATGGTGACGGAGATGAAGATTAATAAAATAAGAGAAATGTCTACTCCAGAACTAGAAAAAGAAGAAAAAGAATTAAGACAAGAACTTTTTAAACTAAGATTTTCTTTAGCTACAAATGGATTAGATAATCCTAATAAAATAAAGGAAACTAAAAAATCTATAGCTAGAATAAAAACGGTTCAAAGGGAAAGGAGCCAAAATGGAAAGAAATCTTCGTAAAACATTAACAGGAGTTGTTGTATCAGATAAAATGGACAAAACTATTGTAGTTGCTGTTCAACAACAATTTCAACATAAATTATATAAGAAAATTATTAGAAGAACTTATAAGTTAAAAGCTCATGATGAAAACAATGAAGCACAACCAGGTGATACTGTTAAAGTTATGGAAACTAAACCACTATCTAAAGAAAAAAGATGGAGACTAGTTGAAATAGTTAAAAGAGCTGAGATTAAGGAATAGGAGTAAGGTATGATACAAAAAGAAAGTAGAGTAAAAGTAGCTGATAATACTGGTGCAAGAGAATTACTTTGCATTAGTTGTGTTGGTGGATCTTTTAGAAGAACATCTGGAGTTGGAGATATTATCGTAGCTTCTGTAAAATCAGCAATTCCTGGAGGAGTTGTAAAAAAAGGTGAAATTGTTAGAGCTGTTATAGTTAGAACAAAACAACCTATTAGAAGAGCTGATGGATCATATTTAAGATTTGACGAAAATGCAGCTGTTATAATAAAAGAAGACGGTAATCCAAGAGGGACTCGTATATTCGGGCCAATAGCAAGAGAATTAAGAGATAAAAACTATATGAGAATTATTTCACTTGCTCCAGAAGTATTATAAAAGTAATTATTGAAATTCAGATTTAAGGAGAGAATCATGAAAATAAAAAAAGGAGATACTATTAAAGTTTTATCTGGTAATGATAAGGGAAAAACTGGTGAAGTTTTACAAGTAATCCCTAAAGATAAAAAACTTATAGTAAGAGGAATTAATATAAAGAAAAAATCTATCAAGCCTCAAAAACAAGGAGAGCAAGGTGGAATAGTTTCTTTAGAAATGCCTATAAATATATCGAAAGTAGCCTTAATGTGTCCTAAATGTGATAAACACACTAGAGTTGGAATTGAAGTAGTTAAAGGTGAAAAGCACCGTGTATGTAAAAAGTGCGGAGCTAAAATAAAATAAAGTAAGGAGAAGAGATCAAGATGGATGTACTATTAAAACAATACAGAGAAGAAGTTATACCAGAACTTATGAAAAAGTTTAATTATAAATCTGTTATGGAAGCACCAAAATTACATAAAGTAGTTATAAACATGGGTTTAGGTGATTTAAAAGAAAATCCAAAAGCATTAGAAAGAGCAATGGAAGACTTAACTGAAATTACAGGTCAAAAACCAGTAATAACATATGCTAAAAAATCAGTTGCTAATTTTAAAGTAAGAGAAGGCAATGAAATGGGCTGTAAAGTTACTTTAAGAGGCGACAAAATGTATGCTTTTGTATATAAATTCTTTAATATAGCATTACCTAGAACAAGAGATTTTAGAGGTGTTTCTAATAAATCATTTGATGGTAGAGGAAACTATAGCTTAGGTGTTAAAGAACAATTAATCTTCCCTGAAATTGATTATGATAAAATTGATAAAATTAGAGGTATGGATATAAGTTTTATAACAACGGCTGAAACAGATGAAGAAGCAAGAGAATTACTAACATTATTAGGTATGCCGTTTAGAGTATAGAAAAGGAGAAGATATGGCTAAAAAATCTTTAAAAGTTAAACAAACTAAACCAAAAAAATATAAAACACAAGAGTATAATAGATGTAAAATTTGTGGTAGACCACGTGCATATATTAGAAAATACGGAATTTGCCGTATATGTTTTAGAGAATTAGCACATAAGGGTGAAATACCTGGTGTTAAAAAATCAAGTTGGTAAGCAATAAAATAAGCGAAATAAAGGAGGGCTAAATGACGGACCCAATAGCAGATATGCTAACAAGAATCAGAAATGCAAATAAAGAAAAATTTACTACTGTAGATATACCATCATCAAAAGTTAAAGCAGCAATTGCTGATGTTCTTCTTGAAGAAGGATTCATCAGAAATTTCGAAATTGTTGAAGATAAAGTTCAACCAATTTTAAGAATAACTTTAAAGTATGATGAAGAAGGTAACAGAGTAATTGAAGGTTTAAAAAGAATAAGTAAACCAGGATTAAGAATTTATGCAAATAAAGAAGAATTACCAAAAGTTTTAAATGGTCTTGGGATTGCATTGATCTCAACATCAAAAGGAATATTAACTGACAAAAAAGCTAGAGAACTTAATGTAGGCGGAGAAGTTTTAGCATATATTTGGTAATAGGAGGAAAAAATGTCAAGAATTGGAAAACAACCTATAACTATACCTGAAGGTGTAGAAGTAAAAATTAATGGTCAACATATCAGTGTAAAAGGACCAAAAGGTTTATTAGAAAAAGAAATTCATGAAACTATAAAAGTAGAAATGAAAGATAATGAGATACTTGTTTTAGAAGGAAATAAGACAGGTGCTTTAGAAGGTCTTACTAGAACTTTAATTTTTAATATGGTAGAAGGTGTTAAAGAAGGTTTTGAAAAGAAATTAGAAATTCATGGAGTAGGTTATAGAGCAGCTAAAGCTGGAAATAATATTAATTTAACTCTAGGATTTTCTCATCCTGTTGTTTTTAATGTACCAGAAGGAATTAATGTAGAAGTTCCTAGTGCTACAGAAATTATTGTGACAGGAATAGATAAACAATTAGTTGGAGAAGTTGCAGCTAATATTAGAAAACTTAGACCACCTGAGGTTTATCATGGTAAAGGAATAAGATATAAAGACGAATATGTATTAAGAAAAGAAGGTAAGGCTGGTAGTTAATTAAATTAACTATAGAGAGGAGATAAGAAATGATTTCTAGAATAAATAGAAAAACGAATAGAGATCGTAGACATAAAAGAATCAGAAGAAAAATGAGTGGTACAATGGAAATTCCTAGATTAGTTGTATCAAAGTCAAATCGTAATCTGTCTGTTCAAATTATAAATGACGACAAGGGTGAAACTTTAGTTTCTGCTTCAACATTAGAAAAAGATTTTAAAAACAAAGGTAAAAATAAAGAAGCTGGAAAAGAACTAGGTAAACTTGTAGCTGAAAGAGCTAAAAAGGCAAAGATTACTAAAGTTGTTTTTGACAGAGGTGGATATATTTATCACGGTGTTGTTAAAGAAATAGCTGATGCAGCAAGAGAAGCCGGATTAGAATTTTAAGAAAGGTAGTAAATGATGGAAAGACAAAGACAAAGAGAAAGAGAAAAAATCGAACCAGAATTTAAAGAAAAAGTTGTTGATATTAATAGAGTTACAACAGTTGCGAAAGGTGGAAAAACTTTTAGATTTTCTGCAGTTGTAGTTGTTGGAAATGAAAAAGGAACAATAGGAATTGGATCAGGAAAAGCATCAGAAGTTCCAGAAGCTATTAGAAAAGCTATTCAAAGAGCTAAAAACAATTTAATTGAAGTACCAATAGTAGGAACTACAGTACCTCATGAATACCTAGGTGTTTATGGTGGAGCTAAAGTTTTAGTAAAACCTTCTATTGAGGGTGCTGGTATTATTGCTGGTGGTGCAGCAAGAGCTGTATTAGAACTTGCAGGATATAAAGATGCTGGTGCTAAGGTTTTAGGATCAAATAACCCAAGAAATATTGTTAAAGCAACAGTTGAAGCTTTAAAACATATGAGAACAGAAAAAGACGTTTCTCGTAAAAGAGGAATTAAGATAGAGAATATATAGGAGGAAACTATGGAATTAGGCAAACTTAAACCAAATGTAAAAAGAACTTCTAAAAAAAGAGTTGGCCGTGGTGAAGGATCAGGTCTTGGTAAAACTTCAGGAAGAGGACATAAGGGACAAAAAGCTAGATCAGGAAATAAGGGCGGAACTAGAAGAGGTTTTGAGGGTGGACAAACACCTTTATATATGAGATTACCTAAAAGAGGTTTTAATAATAGAGAATTTGCTAATAAATTTACTGAAGTTACATTAACAATGTTAAATAAATCTACAGTAGAAGATGTTACAGCTGAAACTTTAATTGCTGATAATATTATATCAAAAGCGAATGATGGTATTGTTATACTAGCTACAGGTAAAATAGAAAAGAAAGTAAATGTTAAAGCTAAGAAAATAACGCCAAAAGCGAAAGAAGCTATTGAAGCTGCTGGAGGGAAAGTAGAGGTAATTTAAATTGTTTAAAACACTTATTAATGCTTGGAAAGCACCAGAAGTAAGAAAAAAAGTTTTATGGACTTTCCTTTTAATTATAATTTTTAGACTAGGTTCACATATTAGTGTTCCATATATAAACTTTACTGAATTAGATAGTATCATGCAAGATAGCCAGACTGGAATTGCTGGTTTAATAAATCTTATAACAGGTGGAGCATTTCAAAGATTATCAATTTTTGCAATGTCAATAAGCCCATACATTTCAGCATCTATTATATTGCAACTTATGGGAATGATTATCCCTGCATTAGATAGATTAATGAAAGAGGGTGGACCTGAAGGACAGAAAAAAGTTAATTTAATGACTAAAGTAATTACTGTTGTATTGGCTACGGTACAAGGTATAGGTCTTTATTTAACTTACTCTAAACAAGGAGTATTTATGGATCCTGGATTTACAACAGGATTAGTAGTAGTAACTGCATTTGTAGTTGGAACTTCTTTTTTAGTATATTTAGGAGAAAAGCTTACATCTCATGGAATTGGAAATGGTATATCAATGCTAATTTTCGCAGGAATTGTGTCATCTCTTCCAAATGAGGCAATAGCTTTAGCTAAAGGATTAATTACAGAAGGAAGATTAGACATAGCATCATTATTAACTACATTAGCAATAATAGTAATGTCAGTTTTAATGTTAGCAGGAACAGTTTTTGTTCAAGAAGCTGAAAGAAGAGTGCCTGTGCAATATGCTAAAAAAGTAGTAGGAAGAAAAATGTATGGTGGTCAAAACACATATATTCCATTAAAACTAGTAATGGCAGGTGTTTTACCAGTAATATTTGCATCATCTTTTGTTACATTCCCAGCAATGTTAATACAAATGTTCTGGTCATCATCATTAGGACAAGGTGGATTTGTTGATGGACTATATAAGTTTTCTATAGCTCCTAATATGCCACAAGTTGGTTGGGGCTTCCTTATAGGACATGCAGTAGTATATTTGCTATTAATAGTTGGATTTACATTCTTCTATACATTAGCAATTTTCAATCCACAGGAAATATCAAACAATATTAGACAAAATGGTGGATTCATACCTGGTATTAGATCAGGAAAACAAACTACAGATTTTTTAAAGAATATAACAAATAAATTAACATTATTTGGTTCTATATTCTTATCATTTATAGCAATACTGCCAATGTTCCTTAGCTTAGCAGGAATAAATCTTGCATTTGCTGGAACAGCAATATTAATTGTTGCAGGTGTTGCATTAGAAACTGTAAGTAGCTTAGAATCTCAATTATCAGTTAGACATTATAAAGGATTCTTAGATTAATAATTAAGAATATATTAATTAATATATAATAAAAAATAAAAGGAGAATTTTATGGTAATAGTAATGTTAGGAGCACCAGGTGCTGGAAAAGGAACAATAGCTAAGAGATTGTCAAATGAGTTAAGAATACCTCATATTTCAACAGGAGACTTAATAAGAGCAAAGGTACAAGAAAATGACCCGAAAAAAGATGAATATCAATCAATCATGGATAGTGGTGGATTAATATCAGATGAAGATGTATCTAGAATTGTTGAAGAAAGACTTGCTAATGATGACACAAATGAAGGATTAATTTTTGATGGATTCCCAAGAAATTTAAGCCAAACAGATCTTTGTGATGAAGTTTTAGCTAAATTTGATAAAAAAGTTGACTTAGCAATAAACTTAGATGTTGCAACAGAAATTATAATAGATAGAATATCTAATAGAAGAGTATGCCCAAATTGTAATGCAGTATATAATACTAAAAATTTACCACCTAAGGTTGAAGGAATCTGTGATGAATGTGGTACAGAAATAGTTCAAAGAACTGATGATAGTGAAGAACAAGTTAAAGCTAGACTAGATGTATACTATGATCAAACAGAACCACTTATAGATTATTATAGAGATAAAGGACAATTATTTAATTTGTCTATTAAAGAAGAAAGAGAACCAGGTATTACAGTTCAAGAAATTCTAGACTATTTAGAAGAGGCTAAATAAGTGATTATCATAAAGTCTAAAGATGAAATTCAAAAAATAAAAAAAGCTGGTGAAATCTTAAGAGATGCACACAATGAAGTTAAAGATATAGTTAAAGAAGGTGTTTCAACTTACGAAATTGATAAAGTTGCTGAAAAGTATATTTTGAGTAAGAATGCTACACCTTCTCAAAAAAACTATCCTAACTTTCATGAAGGGCAACCTAATTTTCCAAGTGCAACTTGTGTATCTGTAAATGATGAAATAATTCATGGAATACCAAGTAAAAAAAGAATTCTAAAACAAGGTGATATAGTTTCTATAGATCTTGTTGTTGAAAAAGATGGTTACTATGCTGATGCAGCAAGAACATATATAGTAGGAAAAGCTAATTCAGAAGAAGATCAAAAATTAGTTAAGATAACTGAAGAGGCTTTTTTTGAAGGTATAAAGCAAGCTAAAGTTGGTAATAGAATTGGTGACATTTCGAATGCTATATATGAATATGTTAGAAAAAACAATTTTGATGTTATTAGAGAATATCAAGGACATGGTGTAGGAAAACATATGCATGAAGAACCTGGGATACCAAATCATGGACAAAAGGGAATAGGACCAAGACTTGTGGAAGGTATGACATTAGCTGTAGAACCAATGGTTGTACAAGGAAATCCAGGAATTAAAGAATTAAGTGATGGATGGACTATATCAACAAATGATGGTAAAAATTCAGCACATTACGAAAACACTATATATATTACTAAAAATGGCCCGGAAATATTGACTCTTTAATTAATCTAGTGTATAATTATGGTGTTATATTGTAAAAGGTAGTAGTTTTAATCATCTGCAAGCAGATTTAAAGCTATGACTTTATGTTTTGTAATTAAAACATATTAAAAAGAAAATATTGAATAAATATAAATAAAAAAAGATTTTATAATAAGAGGAGGAAGATTTGGCAAAAGAAGATATATTGGAAGTAGAAGGTACAGTTTTAGAAACACTACCAAATACAACATTTAAAGTTGAACTAGATAATGGTCATGAGGTTTTAGCTCATATATCTGGTAAATTAAGAATGCATTATATCAAAATTCTACCTGGTGATAGAGTAAAACTAGAAATTTCACCATATGATTTAGATAGAGGTAGAATTGTTTGGAGAGGAAAATAATCCTATATTATAAAATTCAAAGGAGTTAAAATGAAAGTAAGATCATCAGTTAAAAAAATGTGTGAAAAATGCAAAATAGTTAAAAGACATGGAGTAGTTAGGGTTTTATGTCCTAATCCAAAACACAAACAAAGACAAGGTTAATATATTGTCATATTTTTTATGGCAAGATATATAGTACTTACAATTTAGATTTGTTTATTTATTAAATCCTTAGTAATAAATGAAAACATCATTCCAACTAAAATGTAGTATTAAAATAAACAATAAATTAAAACAAAAAACAAATAAAAATTTTAAGAAAGAAAGACAATTGGAGGTAAAATTTATGGCTCGTATAGCGGGTGTTGATCTACCAAGAGATAAAAGAGTAGAAATAGGACTAACATATATTTACGGTGTTGGAAGAACAACAGCAAATAAGATCTTAAAAGAGGCTGGAGTATCTCCTGATACTAGAGTTAAAGATCTTAAAGATGAAGATGTAAACAAAATAAGAAAAGCGCTTTCTGATTATAAAGTAGAAGGTGAACTAAGAAGTGAAATTTCTTTAAATGTAAAAAGACTTAGCGAAATTGGTTGCTATAGAGGTTTAAGACATAGAAGAAATTTACCAGTTAGAGGTCAAAGAACGAAAACTAATGCTAGAACAAGAAAAGGACCTAAAAAAGTAGTAAGCCGTTCGAAGAAGAAAGTATAGGAGGAGTAAATGGCAAAAGCTAAGACAGTAAATAAGTCAAAGAAAACAAAAAGAAATGTGAGTACTGGTATTGCACATATACATTCTAGTTTTAATAATACGATTGTATCGATTTCAGATGAACTAGGAAATGTTCTTGCTTGGTCAAGTGCTGGAACTTTAGGATTTAAAGGTTCTAGAAAAAGTACTCCTTTCGCTGCTGGAGAAGTATCAGTTGATGCAGCAAAAAAAGCGATGGAAAGTGGTGTTAAATCTGTTGCAGTTGAAATTAGAGGTCCAGGTGCAGGAAGAGAAACTGCTATTAGATCTTTAGCAACAGCAGGATTAGAAATAACAAGTATAAAGGATATCACACCAATACCACATAATGGGTGTAGACCACCTAAGAGAAGGAGAACATAGGGGGATTATATGGCAAAGAAAAAAGAAAATGAATCAGTTTTAAAAAGAGCAAGATTGCTTGATATAGATCCAATTTATGTTGGTATATCAAAAAAATCAAATAGATCACAAGGAAGAAGACATAGAAAACTTAGTGAATATGGTATTCAATTAAGAGAAAAACAAAGAGTTAAATTTATATACAATATTAAAAGTGAAAAACAATTCAAGGAATATTTCAACATGGCTAAAAGAGACAGAAGTGGTATTACAGGAAGTGTTTTATTACAAACTTTAGAATCTAGATTAGACAATGTAGTATATAGATTAGGTTTAGCAAGTACTAGACCTCAAGCTAGACAATTAGTAGTACATGGAAACTTTGAAGTAAATGGAAGAAAAGTAGATATTCCTTCTTATTTATTAAAAGAAGGTGATATTGTTAAAGTTAGAGAAATCAGAAATGATAATTTCTATATTAAAAATAATATTGAATCAGAAGATAGAGTTAGACTACCTGATTGGTTAGAATTAAATGAAGAAAAACTTGAAGGAAAAGTTGTAAGATTACCATTAAGAGAAGAAATAGATTTACCAGTAGAAGAACAATTAATTGTTGAGTTCTACTCTAGATAATAAATCTATTTAAGGAAAATAAAAAACCTATATGGAGGTAGGAATGTTAGAGTTCGAAGAACCAACTATTGAAAAAATAGACTTTGATGAAGAAACAAATTATGCAAAATTTGAATGTCAGCCACTAGAAAGAGGCTATGGAATGACTATAGGAAATTCTTTAAGAAGAGTATTATTATCATCTTTACCAGGAGCAGCTATTACAGGTGTTAAAATTGAAGGAGTTCAACATGAGTTTATGACAATACCAAATGTTGTAGAAAGTGTAATGGAAATTCTTTTAAATTTAAAATCTGTAAGATTTAAGATGCACACTGATGAAGCTAAAGTTTTAAAACTAAGCTTTAAAGGAAAAGGTGAAGTATTAGCTGCAGACATCAAGACTGATGCTGATATTGAAGTTTTAAACAAAAATTTACATATTGCAACAACATCTAAGGCAGCAAATCTAAATATGGAATTAACTGTTGAAAAAGCTAGAGGATACAATTCTGTTGAAGCTAATAAAAAAGAAAATGCAGATGTTAATCTTCTAGCAATAGACTCTATATTTACACCAGTAAAGAAAGTAAACTACTCTGTAGAAGCTACAAGAGTTGGTAAAAGAGTTGATTTTGATAAATTAATTATAGAGATTTGGACAGATGGTAGTATTGAACCAGAAGCAGCATTAAGTTTAGCAGCAAAGATAACTAATGATCATCTTGCATTATTTATAAACTTATCTGAAGAAGGGCAAACTACACAGGTTATGATTGAAAAAGAAGAACCTGAAGAAGAAAGCGAACAATATAATGTTAAAATCGAAGAACTAGGATTAACTAATAGATCTACTAATAGTTTAAGACTACAAAAAGTAGAAACATTAGCTGACCTATTAAAATATACAGAAGATGAAGTAAGCAAGTTCAGAAATTTAGGAGAAAAATCTTTAAAAGAAATTAAAGAAAAAATCGCTGAATTTGGAGTAACTTTAAAAAACAATAAATAAATAAGAGGAAAATTATGAGAAAATTAAAGAGACCAACAGATCAAAGATTAGCTATGCTTAAAAATCTGACTACAGATTTAATTTTACATGGTAAGATAGTAACAACTGAAGAAAAAGCAAAAGAAGTAAAAAGTATTGCTGATAGTATTATAGCTTTAGCTGTTAAAGAAAAAGATAATTTCGACATGGTTGAAGTAAAAGTAGTTAAAGCAAAATTAGATAAAGATGGAAGAAAAGTTACAGAAAAAGCTAAAAGTAAAAACGATAAAGAATATGACAAAGTAGTAAAAGAAGAAAAGACTGAAAAAAGACAAAAAGATCATCCATCTAGATTACATGCTAGAAGACAAATTATGAAAAAAGTAAATAAAGTATCTGAAGAAGATCTTTTAGACAAACTTTTCAATGAAATAGCAGCAAAACAAGAAGGTAGAACAGGTGGTTATACTAGAATTGTTAAAACGGAACCTAGAAGAGGTGACTCAGCTAAAATGGCTGTATTAGAGATTTTAATGTAGTATTCTACTTAAAATATATAAAGTGAGTTATACTCGCTTTTTAAATGTAAACTGCTTAATTAAGGTTTTAATAAAACATAGACTCTGAGTTTATGTACCTAAATATAACAGTTAGCGAGATTACAAATAAGGAGGCATTCAATATGTATGCAATAATTGAAGCATGTGGAAGACAATACAAAGTAAAAGAAGGAGATGTAGTATTCTTCGAAAAATTAGAAGAAGATGAAGGTGACAAAGTTGTATTTGACAAAGTTGTACTTATCTCTGATAAAAAAACAGAAGTAGGAACACCATATGTAAAAAATGCTAAAGTAGAAGGTAAAGTATTAGAACATACTAAAGGTAAAAAAATAGTAGTATTTAAATACAAACCTAAAAAAGGTTATCAAAACAAAAAAGGACATAGACAAAATTATACTAAAGTTGAAATAACTAAAATATCTACAATAAAAGCTAAAGAAACTAAAAAAGCAGATACTACTGCAAAAACTGAAAAAGCAAAAGAATAAAGAAAGGAATAGTGGTGATTTATCATGGCAAAGAAAAAAGGACAAGGTAGTGCTAAAAACGGTAGAGACAGTAAATCAAAAAGACTAGGCCTTAAAAGAGCAGATGGTCAGTTTGTGCAAGCTGGAAATATTCTTGTTAGACAAAGAGGATCAACATTCTATCCAGGAAGAAATGTAGACATGGGTAAAGATTATACTTTACATGCATTAATAGATGGAATAATGAAATTCGAAATAATAGGAAAGAATAAAAAGCAAATTTCTGTTTACACTGAAGAGCAAATTAAAGAATTGGAAAAACAACAAGTAAAAAACAAAAAATAATAGAAAATATTGAAAAATATTCAAAATAAATATTGACAAAAATTATATTATCATTTATAATTATAGATGGTATAAAGATTGAACATCATTTTAAATGATGTCAATATTTTTTATAACAAAAGTACATTGAAAAATAAACAATATCCTTGAGAAAAGAGAAACCAAGCGGATAGT